>DASXVI010000250.1:0-4803 GCA_036504315.1 Nitrospirota bacterium | reverse complement strand
CAGTCCGAGGGCGTAGGCCAGGTATCCGGCGCGCTCCAGCAGCTCGACCAGGTAATCCAGCAGAACGCCTCTGCGGCCGAGGAGATGTCTTCCACCTGCGAGGAACTTGCCGGCCAGGCCGAGCAGATGAACGAGTCCATGAGCTTCTTCAAGATAGACAACAAGAAGAAGAGTCCAGCCGCCAGCAAGGCCGTGGCCGTAAAATCGAATATCGCCCATCTGAATACCAGGACGACAAAGAAACCTGCCACCGCGCCGGTGCGCCTGAATGTCAAGAAGGCCGCGGGCGGCGAGGATATCGTGCTTGGCGGTGAAGAAAACGAGTTCGAGCGCTACTAAAGGGGGGGGGTAAAGATGGCTACCGAAATTATGAACGAGACTAGCCAGTACCTGACCTTTACGCTGGGCGGCGAGGAGTTCGCGCTCGATATCTCGAAGGTGCGCGAGGTGCTCGACTACACCGCGATAACGAAGATGCCGAAGATGCCGGACTATGTCAAGGGTGTGATAAACCTGCGCGGGAGCGGGGTGCCGGTGGTGGACCTCCGCATGAAGCTCGGCATGCCCGAGACGGAGAGGACGGCGAACTCCTGCATAGTCATTGTCGAGATAAACTTGGGCGGCGGGCTGGTCCCGATGGGCGCGCTGACCGACACTGTCGAGGAGGTCCTCGACCTTGACGGCAAGAATATAGAGCCGCCTCCGTCGATGGGATCGGGGATAGAGTCCAGCCTGATAAAGGGCATGGGCAAAAAAGCCGATAAGTTCATTATTATCCTCGACATAGACAGGGTGCTGTCCGGCGGTGAAACGGACTTGAGCTTCACTGAAGATATTCAAGCTGCCTGAATAAACAAAAAAGCCCACGGAAGGCCGGGAGAAATCCCGGCCTTTTTTTATTTACCCTCCTCCGCTCTTGATTTTTCATATGCAAGTTCTGATAACTACTCAGGTTCATCGCTAAAAAACAATAACCCGAATGTATTAAATTTTAAGAAGTGTTAAAAATAACTCTTAATTGATTGTGAAAATTCGCCGTTAAAGGCTATGTGGATTTTTTGGTTTAACCTTAAAAAGGGAGCGAAATCATGAAATGGTTTAACGATCTGCACACGCTGGTGAAGATTTTGGCCGGGTTTATCACTGTCGCGGCGATTGCTGGCATTATAGGCTATGTCGGCATTACGGAGATTAATACGATCGCAAAGGCCGACAAGGAGATGTACGAGAAATGCACCGTGCCTATCTCGGAGGTTGACGATATGGCCCAGTCGTTCCTTCGAATAAGAACAGACATAAGGGATGCCATATTCGCTATGGATGCATCCGGTGTTGAAAAGAGCGACAGTCGTATTAAAGAAAATTTTGCCAATATCCAAGCCGTGATGACGAAATACGAAAACGGCATTGTGAATGAAGAGGAGCGCAAGACCTTTGCGGATTTGCAGTCTGCCGTGAAGGATTACAAGGATGCCTTAGTCAATATCAACACGCTGGCTGTCGCGCAAAAGGACGCTGAAGCCATAGCCTTGATGCATTCCGACAGCGTTGTAGGTGCTACAAAAAGGGCCGTGGATGCCGTCAAGTCCTTAATGAACGTTAATATTAACGATGCGAAGAAGGTTTCCGAGAGCAATACCGCCTTGGCGAATAACGCGACCAAGACCATGCTCGCAATAATTGCGGTCGGGATATTCCTGGCGTTGGGTTTGGGGTTTGTCATCGCACGCACTATCAGCGCGCCGCTGAAGAGGGGCGTCGAGTTTGCGTCCGCCCTTGCCGGAGGCGACCTGACGCAGAGGATAAACCTCGACCGCAAGGACGAGGTGGGCAAGCTCGCGTCGGCATTGAACGATATGGTCGAAAAGCTCTCGGAGGTAGTCACCGATGTCCTCGGCGCGTCCGAAAATGTGGCGACCGGGACCCAGCAGATAACCTCCGCGTCCGAACAGCTGTCGCAGGGCGCGACAGAGCAGGCGTCGAGTATCGAAGAGGTCTCAAGCTCTATGGAGGAGATGAACAGCTCGGTCGAGCAGAACTCCGACAACGCCTCCCAGACTGCGGCCATAGCGGGCAAGGCCGCCGCAGACGCCATCCAGGGCGGCAAGGCCGTGGATGATACCGTGGTAGCCATGCGGAGCATCGCCGAGAAGATAAGCATAATCGAGGAGATTGCGCGCCAGACGAACATGCTCGCCCTGAACGCCGCAATAGAGGCCGCGCGTGCCGGTGAATACGGCAAGGGTTTTGCGGTCGTCGCTGCTGAGGTGCGGAAGCTCGCAGAGCGGAGCCAGCTTGCGGCAGGCGAGATAAGCAGCTTGTCCGCTTCGAGCGTAGAAGTTGCCGAGCGGGCCGGACAGCTGCTCTCCGAGATAGTGCCGGGCATCCAGAAGACGGCCGAGCTGGTACAGGAAATAAGCGCGTCTTCGAAGGAGCAGTCCGAGGGCGTAGGCCAGGTATCCGGCGCGCTCCAGCAGCTCGACCAGGTAATCCAGCAGAACGCCTCTGCGGCTGAGGAGATGTCTTCCACCTGTGAGGAACTTGCCGGCCAGGCCGAGCAGATGAATGAGTCTATGAGCTTCTTCAAGATAGACAACAAGAAGAAGAGTCCCGCTGCCGCCAGCAAGGCCGTGGCCGTAAAATCGAATATCGCCCATCTGAATACCAGGACGACAAAGAAACCTGCCACCGCGCCGGTGCGCCTGAAGGGCAAGAAGGCCGCGGGCGGCGAGGATATCGTGCTTGGCGGTGAAGATATGGACGGGTTTGAAAGCTTTTAACCGATAAAATACCTGAAGAAAGTTTATCTATGCCGCCCGACTCCGGGCGGCATTTTTTTTCTCAATAAGCAGCCATGCCCGTCCGATATGTTACAAAGGATAACCACAGAGGGAAGCGGCATGGACGGCTCCAACGATGAAATCTTCGACAGCGAAAATTGCCAGGACTTATGGGCCCTTGCCGAAAAACTATACCTTGTCGAGGATATCGGGCGTGCGGCCGGCAGGATTGCTTACACGGCGTCAATAGAAGCGGAAGCTAAAGCCATGCCGGAATGGGAACTGCTCGCGGATGAGGCCCAGATGCTTGAGGCGGTCTGCATATCGGCGTCTACAGACCTCTCCAACCGCACGACCGACCCGGCAAAAGATGAAAGGTTTGGCCTTTTCTTCAAGGAAGCCCTGCCGATGGTCCGCGGCACGATTGCCCTCGTCCAGGAAATATACTCCAGAATGCTGGCGTTAAATGGCGGGATAGCCGAGGCCGCCGAAGACCATGGCGTGGATGCGCTGATGCGGCAAAGCGGGATGACGATGGACGCAATTGTTTTCGCGAGTGCGGAGCTTGACGCTATGACCCGCAGGTTGAAACTGTTGTGCAGCTGGGAGGAAGAGCCGGATAAGGGCCAAAATGATGGGGAAGACGGAGAGGCCGGAGAGGCCGGAGAGTTCGCGGCCGCCTGAAACAATTTTCTGGACGCTTTTATTTTATTTGTTGACATTTCAGCAAAAGTCATATACTATCAAGATTGTGGTGCTGCGGCGCTTGTGCCGCGGCTTTTTTTATGCCTGCGAATTTTTTTCATTCTTACGGGCTGGAAAATCCTGCTTAAGGGTTGAAACGGTTTGACAGGTTTAGTTTACAGAGTGAATGTGCTTATAGCACACGCTCAATGGAAAAGAGGATATTGATGAAGGGTACAGTGAAGTGGTTTAATGAGAGCAAGGGATTTGGTTTCATCGAGCCGGAAGAGGGCAAGGACGTGTTCGTTCATTTCTCCGAGATCAAGATGGAAGGTTTCAAGACCTTGACCGAGGGACAGCAGGTCCAGTTTGATGTTACCAATGGCCCGAAGGGTCCGCAGGCATCGAACGTAACGGGCGTGTAGTTTTTCTACCGCTCTGAAATAGAAGGCCCCGGGGAGCAATTCCCGGGGCCTTTTTTGTTGTTTGGACAGAGCAGGAAAAAAGTCAGGGAGAAACAAAAAAGGGCTGCGATTTCTCGCAACCCTTTGATTTTGTTTGGCGTCCCCTACCAGATTTGAACTGGTGTCGCCGCCGTGAAAGGGCGGTGTCCTGGGCCAGGCTAGACGAAGGGGACGAAAGCAGGAGGTAACTATACAAAATCGCCGTCTGCGTGTCAACCGATTTTTTTAAAACGCTTTTTTACTGGACATTTAAAACTGCAATTCATATAATGATAACTCTCTGATTAAAAAGCCTAATTGTATCGGTTCATTAATTTTTTGCAAAGTATCCATCGGCTGTTTAAGGGGCAATTTTTACCGCCAACCTCGGGGAAACGCACTATGAAAAGCAAGATACCTGCAGGTGCAAAGCCGTCGGGCAAGAAGAAGCGGTCCGTAAGCGGCGAGCTTATCGACAAGGTCTTTGAAGGGTTCGACCCTTCGGCAAAGGACATAATCCTTCCGGTGCTGAGACGCACGCAGGAGGTGTTCGGGTACCTGGACGCCGACGCCGTGTTCGAGGTTGCCGCCCGCTTGAAGGTCTCTCCCGCCCAGCTCTACGGCGTGGCTACATTCTACGACCAGTTCCTTACCACTCCGGCAGGCCGGAACATCATCCGCGTCTGCACTAACATCGCCTGCAATATAAACGGGGCGGAGGCCCTGCTCGAACACCTGCGCGCAAAGCTGAAAGTGAAAAACGGAGGCACGACAAAGGATGGCCGCTTCACGCTGTTCGAGGTCGAATGCATAGGCTCCTGCGGCAAGGGTCCCGCGATAACGATTAACGACGATTTTCATTACAACCTCACAGCGTCGAAGGTCGACGAGATATT
>DASXVI010000249.1:0-3316 GCA_036504315.1 Nitrospirota bacterium | reverse complement strand
GGCGTGGCGGCGACAAAGAGCACGGGGCGGCCTGTCTCTCTGGCAAGTTCCCAAAGAAAAAGGGCCTTGGATGAGCCCCAAAGCCCGGTTGCCGCCGAAGTTTTTACGCCCTGGCGTATCTTGTCTGTAAGACTGCCGAATAACATAATCTTGGGAGAGAGACCTTATCCTAAATTGTCTGCCACTTGGGCATATCGCTGGTATGGATGATCCCCATGAAGACCGCGTAGCCAAGTATCGCGACCGCGAGCAGGATTAGTATAAACAGGATGGTCACGGGGATTACGACCACCGCCACGGCCTTGCCGAAGGACAGCTTGTGCACCCGCTCTGTCACGATTACGGACACGGGTATATACCAGAGCGCCGCGATACCGCCGAAAATCGGGACAATCTTTGCCCAGCCGGGCAGGCTGCCGATACCGAGGGCACTATAGTAGCCCTTGTATGTCCCCGTCCCGCCGAACAGCTTCGCAATAAAGTGGAGGATACCCGCATAGACGAAGGATATCAGCACATGGGCTACCGGGCTGAAAATCAGCATGATGCCGCCCAGCCCGAAGCTCATGGCGGTATAGGAGATGGCCGCGGCAAACCCGCCTATGGCATAGAAAAGCATCGCCCAGGTGAATGCGGTCTCGTCGGATGCGACCGCTTCCGCCGCGTCCCGGTTAAGCTTCACAAGCTCGACGCCCCTGTTAAATGCGGTTTTGAAATCCATACACCATACCCTTCCAATTGTAGGGGCCGTACCCTCGTGTCGGCCCGTTTTTTTGCTTGCGGTCATACCCATATTTATTTACAGTACCGCTCCGTTATCCGCTCGACGATGCCGGTGGTGGATGCGCCCTCTACATACGGGATGGGGATTACCTTGCCGCCGTTGGCCTCGACTATATCGCGGCCTATTATCTCGTCCACGGCCCAGTCCCCGCCCTTCACCAGCACATCCGGCATAAGCTCGGCGATGATACTGCCGGGGTCGGCCTCTTCAAATATAGTAACATAATCCACCATTGTGAGGGCCGCGAGCAGTTCGGCGCGCTCGGACTGCGGCAGGATGGGCCGCTTGTCGCCCTTTATGATGCGGACCGAATCGTCCGAGTTTACCGCTACAATCAGGATATCCCCGTATTTCTTCGCGATGTCAAGGTAGCGGGTGTGGCCGGTATGGATGATGTCGAAACAGCCGTTGGTGAACACGACCTTCTTGCCCGCGGCCTTCATATCCTCGACAATCTTTCTCAGCTCGTCATGGTTCTTTATCTTCCTCATCAATTTAAAGGGCTCCTTTGATATTTATTATGAAAGCTCTTCAAGCACAGCCGCCGCAAGCAGGGGCAGCATTATCTCGTGGTGGCCGGTGAGGGAGTAGCCCTTCCCGCCCTTCATAGTCGGGCGGCGGACGACATTCGTGTTAGGCCTGTACCCCTGGACGAAGTCCATATTTACGGTGGTTATCCTGCGAAGCGGGCTGCCGAGGTTGCGCGCAAGCGTAACGGCCTTCAGGAACACCTCCGGCAGGAGCACCGCCGAGCCGAGGTTTATATACACCCCGCCCTCCATCTCGCTCACCGCCGCGCAGAACAGCTTGAAGTCGGTCATCGAGCCTTCGCCGATTGCCGCCCCGTCCGCCGCCGGGTGCATATGTACGATATCCGTCCCAATCGCGACATGGACCGTCGCCTGCACATTCAACTTGTGGGCGTGATACAGCAGGCTCCTGTCGCGGTAGGCATAATTTCCGTCCGCGACGGCCTTCCCTATCGCCGCGCCGATGCCGATGCCCTGCTTAACTCCTGATATAATCGCCTCGTTGACCATCCTGCCGGTCTCCTCCGCCATCCCGAAGGTCCCCTCGCCTATCTCGGCGTCCACATCCTCGGAAGTCCGGCCCTGGTACGCAAGCTCGAAGTCGTGGACGATGCCCGCCCCGTTCATCGCTATTGCAGATATAATCCCGCGCTCCATCAAATCCACTATCACCGGGGTCAGGCCCACCTTTATAACATGCGCGCCCATGCCGAGGATAACCGGCCTGCCGGAGCGCTTCGCGTCAGCAATGGCCTTCACCACCGCGCGGAAGCTGTCAGCCGCAAGTATCCCGGGGAGGCCGCTTAAAAAGTCCGCAAAGGAGCCGCCCGGCACAAAAGGCCTGCCTGAGAGCGCAGAGTCCACCTTGCTCTTCCTGTCCTTGAGGCTGTAGGTCTTTATCCTTGATGTATCGATTGGGATGAACTTCAAATTTACCTCTTCCCGCTGCCGAAAAGCTGTTCGTCAACAAGCTGGCATATGGTGTGGGCCAGCGTGATGTGCGTCTCCTGTATCCGGGGCGTCTCGGTGGACGGCACCACGAAGGCGTAGTCGGCAATCGCCGCGAGCTTGCCGCCCCGGTCCTTGTTGCCGGTAAAGGCGACGGTGGTAATGCCCATGTCCTTCGCCGCCTCGAACGCCTTGACCACATTCGGGGAAGTGCCGGATGTGGATATGCCAATCGCCAGGTCCCCCTCCTGCCCCAGCGCCTTCAACTGCTTCGCGAATATCTCGTTATAGTGGTAATCGTTCGAGATGCTCGTCAGTACGGCTATGTCGGTGTTCAGCGCAATCGCCGGGAGCGGCGGCCTCTCAAGCAGGAAGCGGTTCACGAACTCGCCCGCGATATGCGACGCGTCGGCCGCGCTGCCGCCGTTTCCGAACAGAAGGAGCTTGTTACCTCTCGTGAAGGTGGAGGCGATAAGCTCGACGACCTCCTGCACAAGCTCTGCGTTCTCGCGCGCGAACTCCTGCTTTACCTTTGCGGATGTTTCAAATATTTTTATTATCTGGTCTTTCATTAAGCTCTCCCTTTTGGATTGGGGCCGAAGTGTCAATTTTAGTAATTTGAAACTAAATACTAACCCGCCTGAAAGAGGTTTGTCAATAATCAGTTAATTTTATCTTGCCTATGCCGGTTTTGGGGTTTAAACTTCCGGGTATGAGACTTGACCTTTTCCTGAAAATCAGCAGGCTGGTGAAACGCAGGACGCTCGCGAAGGATTATTGCGATGCGGGCCGCATAAAGATTGGCGGGGCGAGCGCAAAGCCCGCGCGGGAACTCAAGGAAGGCGACCAGATTGCGCTGAACCTCCCGCGCAGGAAGCTCGTCGTCGAGGTCGTTTCGCTCCCCAAGGGCAATGTGTCCAAGGAAACCGCCGCCGACCTCTACCGCGTCATACAGGAAGAGAAAAAGCAGGAGGATCGGTAGAGATGCAAGCACCTTTAATAGCGGTCTCATCACCTGAAAAGCCTACTCTATGAAAAATAATCTCACAATAAG
>DASXVI010000248.1:0-3381 GCA_036504315.1 Nitrospirota bacterium | reverse complement strand
TTTCTGGACGGGCCGGACAGGAAGCGCATAGAAATACTGGCAGGATATCTCGCGGGCATCCATTCCAGAGGGCGCCAAAGCCCCAGGCTGTACCTCAGGAAGGTACGCGACATCATTGGCCACGGCGAATGCCTTATGGGCGTGCTCGATACCTACTCAGAAGCGGGTGATGCGGCGGGTTTCACCAGCCTTGCCGAGATGGCCGATATTGAAAAGTCCTGCGTAGACTGGCGGGCGCGGCTGAAACCGCTTACCGGCAGGCTTTGCACGATACATGGCGATTTCCATCCCGGCAACATACTATTCGGGGCGGCGGATGAATTTATACTGCTCGACAGGAGCCGGGGAGAGTACGGCGACGCCGCAGACGACCTGACCGCTTTTGCAATCAATTTCATCTTCTTTTCGCTGATGGAATACGGAACGATGAGGTCGGCCTACCGGGAGGCGCTCGAATACTTCTTCGATGAGTATATCCGGGAGACCGGGGACAGGCAGGTCTTAAGCGTCCTCGGCCCGTTCTTCGCGTTCAGGGGTGCTGTAGTGGCAAACCCGCTCTTTTATCCAGACGTCAGTTTCGAGGTGCGCTCCAAGATTTTTGGTTTTGTGCACGGGATGCTGAAGAGCGAGGTTTTCGACCCGGCGAAGGTGGACGAATATATGGACTACGGGATTGAATACAGGAAGAGGTTCGCCTGATGGAAAATTTCAGCTGGTTAAACGGGTTCAAGGAGATAGGCGCGCGGGTAAGCGCGGATATGGGCGAACTCTTCAAAGGGACCGGTGCGGGCAGGGCTCTTGGCAAAGGCGCCGGAGGCGATACGACTTTAGTGCTGGACAAGCGGGCCGAGGACGCGATTATCTCGGTACTCGATATAATCCACGCATCGGGACAGAACTTTACCTTCGTTTCCGAGGAGATGGGCGAGAAGGTATTCGGCAGGGACAACCTGCTCGTCCTTGCAGACCCTGTTGACGGCAGCAACAACGCAAAGTACGGCCTTCCTATATATTCGACCTCGCTCGCCCTTGCAAGC
Organism: Nitrospirota bacterium; assembly: GCA_036504315.1. Taxonomy (GTDB): domain Bacteria; phylum Nitrospirota; class JACRHJ01; order JACRHJ01; family JACRHJ01; genus DASXVI01. The sequence goes on along the minus strand of DASXVI010000248.1, from coordinate 2,344 downwards.
GGCAGAAAGCTCTCCGATGTGACGCTCGGGTATATCATAAACCTTGCGACCGGGGACGAGTTCTGGGCCGTGAAAGGCCAGGGCGCGTTCAAGAACGGGATGAGGATAAAAACCTCCGACCACCTTGAACTCGGGGTGGTGAACTTCGAGGCGTCGATCCCTAAGAAACATATGGCGGGCGCGATGGGGCTTTTGACTGCCGCCAAAAAGATACGCTGCATAGGCTCGACCGCGCTTGACCTTGCATACCTTTCGTGCGGGGCAACGGACGCGGTGGTCGTCCCGTTTCCTTCGAGGAGTTTTGACTATGCCGCAGGCTGGCTGATACTCCATGAGGCTGGCGGCATTATGACCGACACCGAAGGCAACCCTTTAGATGACAGCCCGCTGGGACTTGAGAGGACGAAGGCGTTTATCGCGGCGGGAAACAGGCCCTTGTTGGAGAAGGCATTGTCCGCATATAACGGCGGGGTCCTGTGATGGCAAAAGCAATAATGGTGCAGGGTACGGGCTCGCATGTAGGAAAAAGCGTGCTGGTCGCGGCCCTTTGCAGGATATTAAAGAGGCGCGGTTACAGCGTTGCCCCGTTCAAGGCGCAAAACATGGCGCTCAACTCCTTTATCACGCCGGAGGGCGGAGAGATAGGCCGCGCGCAGGCGTACCAGGCCGAGGCTGCGGGCCTGGCCCCGTCCGTCCTGATGAACCCCGTACTGCTTAAGGCCAACAGCGATACCGGCTCTCAGGTGATAATAAAGGGCAAGGTCGTGGGAAATATGGGCGTCCGCGAGTATTATGCCTATAAAGAAGAGGCCTTCCGGGCGGTTGAGGAGTGCTACCGCGAGCTTTCGGCCCGGCATGAAATTATAATAATCGAGGGCGCGGGCAGCCCTGCCGAAATCAACCTGAAGGAAAACGACATAGTAAATATGCGGACGGCGAAGATGGCCGGGGCTAAAGTATTAATCGCGGCGGATATCGACAAGGGCGGCGTTTTCGCGTCGATAGTAGGCACGATGGAAATACTCGACGAGGACGAGCGGGAGCTTGTTGCCGGATTCATAATCAACAAGTTCAGGGGGGACGCGAGCCTGCTGAAAGGCGGCCTTGACTACCTGCTTGCGAAGACCGGAAAACCTGTCCTGGGTGTCATCCCGTATTTCAGGGACATCAGGGTCCAGGAGGAGGACGGGGTCGCGCTGTCCGATATGCCGCAGGGCGCGGGGCTCGACGACGGCTGTATAGACATTGCCGTCCTGAGGCTCGGGCATATATCCAACTTCACGGACTTCGACCCGCTCGCAGCCGAACCGGGAGTCCGCGTCAGGTATATCAGGGGGGTGGAGGACTTTGGCGAGCCGGACCTCGCGATAATACCGGGCAGCAAGAACACCATAGGCGACCTTCTCGAACTGCGTGAGAGCGGACTTGAGAGGAGCCTGCTCGGTTACTATAAAAAAGGCGGCCGCGTCGCCGGAATATGCGGAGGATACCAGATGCTCGGAAGGGTCATCCGTGACCCGCACGGCGTCGAGTCCGACAACGGCAAGGTGGACGGCATGGGTATCCTCGATACAGAGACAACGATGTGCCTTGACAAGGTTACCTCGCAGGTAGAGGCGGTAAGCCTCGGCGACGGCGGCGAGCTGATGACCGGATACGAGATACACATGGGCAGGACGACTCTTGGCAGGAGCGCAAAGCCGCTCTTCTATATAAACGCCAAAGACGGCTCGGACGCGGCAGGGTATGAGGACGGGGCTTCCGACCCATCTGGTAAAGCCTGGGGTACATATATCCACGGCATATTCGAAAACGACGCATTTCGTGCCAGGTTGCTGTCTTCTCTGGGCCGGGCCAGCCGGGGTTTGAAGGCTGACAGTTATTTAAAACTCAAAGAAGAAGGGCTCGACAAACTTGCCGACCATGTAGAGAAGAATTTGGAGCTGACCGCCCTGATAGACTTGATTTCCTGAAATAACCTTCTGAAAATCGATATTTTCAGGTATAATATTAGTTTGTTGCATATATTGGTCAGCTTACCTGCTGGTGCGCATTTGAAATCAATAATAGAGAAGACAGGGCTTTTCGGAAGTATCAAGGGGAAATTGATACTGTACTTCCTCCTGTTGTTCCTCGTACCCATGATTTTCCTGTCATTGTTGGCCTATCAGAGCGAAAGGTCGGCCCTGAGAGACAGGATAAAGGGTAACCTTGCCTCTATGGCGGATATCCAAAAGGGCCGCATTCAGGCATGGCTTTCCGAGAGGCGCAGCGATGCCGGGTTTATAGCCGGCAACCGCGATATCGCAAAAAATCTTGTCGAACTGAAATCGCTCGAAAGCTC
>DASXVI010000247.1:0-10742 GCA_036504315.1 Nitrospirota bacterium | reverse complement strand
AAACTTCTCAAGAATTTATTAATAGATGAACCCATACCGCAGAAAATTTTAGATCAAATAGCTGAAGAGGATACTTATCCAATTGAGATGTCTCCGGAGGACCAGGAAACCGCTCGTTATCGCTTTTTCACAATTAGTCTCTTAATAGCTTTCGCACTTTATATGCTTTATAAAATCTTTATTGCAGGATAGCCAACCAAACATCAAATCATGCCCTTTTTGGAGCCTCAATGCCCGACCGGTTCATAGATGAAGCCATTACGCCTGTGGACGCATCTTTCGACATTTCGCACATGGCGGTCGGAGAGCCCGGACTCCCGCACGAGTTCACCTGGCGGGGACAGACCTTCGAGGTTGCATCAGTCATCCGCACCTGGCGCGAGACCGGGAAATGCCACCACGGCAGCCCGGAAATGTATGTCCGCAAGCACTGGTACGAAGTCGCCACGACCACCGGCGAAACCATGAAGATATACTTCGAGAGACAGCCCCAACGCGGAAAACCCAAGGCCCCCAGATGGTGGCTGTTCAGCATCCGGGAGTCCGGGGAAAGCTCAAGCGCAGGTCAAGCCGGGTAGAAACAAACTCCCCTTCCAATATAAAAACCATCATTAAAACGACCCCTCCTCACGGTTTTTCATTTTCAAATAAAATGCTAAACTTTGAATACAGGAGGTGCGTATTATGCCCAGGAAAAAATCCATTAGCGGAACCCATATCGTCCTTGCTTCAAGCACATCACCGCACGACACCGGGCTTCTGGCCGAACTGGTAGAGGCGTATCACAATTGGACGGAATTAAAGACGGTGCGGGTCGATGTCGTCGCCGTCGGCACGGGCTTGGCAATGGAAATAGCGAAACGCGGCGACGCGGATATTCTGCTCACGCACGACCCGGACTCCGAGAAGGAGTTTATCAAAGAGGGACATGGCGTTAATTATTATGACCTGATGTACGACGACTACATAATCGTCGGCCCGGATGACGACCCGGCAAAAATAATGAAATCCGACAGTGCGGTCGATGCGTTCAGGAGGCTGGACATAAACAACGGCGCGTTCATCTCGCGCGGGGACGAGTCAGGAACGCACATCCGGGAGAAGCGCCTCTGGCGTGCCGCAGGCATAGACCCGCGCAGCCGCGAAAAATATATCTCGGCGGGAAGCGGGATGGAGAAGACGCTCCGGGCGGCGGACGAGATGTCGGCATACACCCTCTGCGACATGGCCACATTCCTCAAGATAAAGGACGAACTGGTCCATGTCATGCAGGTATTCTCCGGCGACCCTGATTTATATAACCAGTATTCGATCATGGCGGCCAACCCGGCGAGGTTCGCGAACACGCATTACAAAGAGGCGCTCGATTTCATCAGCTTCGCAACCGGGGATGAGGGACAGAATATCATCAGAAAGTTCACGGACAAGCAAGGGAGTTTGCTATTTACGCCGAACTCCAACCGCAAAGGCGAGGTACAGAAAGTAGCTTAAACCACGGCGACTCTATAAGCCTCCCCTCCCCCGCTTGACAGCAGCATGCGGCGCGTTACAATTTTGTAATGGCGGTGATTCAGAAAGAAGAGGGGTGGGTTTATGAAACGCATAGTGTTTGCCGCGCTGCTAATTGCGGTTGCGCTCTCGGGATGCTATATAATGCCTTACGGGCCGGACGGCGGCTATTATGACGGCGGCGGGCACCGGCATTATCACGACCGCGGTGGGTATTATGATGGCCGCTAAATAAACAAAGGGCCGCGATTCCCGCAGCCCTTTTAGCGTCTTTAAAAGAATACTCACTTGACCTCTGCCGGCTGGACAATGATATCGTTCTTCACATCCGCAACGCCCTTTACAGCGCGCGCAATCTCCTCCGCGCGGGCCTTTTCCTCTTTGGTGTAGGCCCTGCCGGTAAGCTGGACGACACCCATATTGGTCGTCACGGAAATATCGCGGGCCTTGGTTATCGGGTCCTTCACCATGTCCGCCTTTACACTCGCGGTTATGACGGAATCGTCGATATACTGCCCCGCACTATCCTTGCTTTTGGTATCCGGCGCGTCCTGTGCGGCGGCGCAGACACCAGCGAAGGACAATACGAGCATAAGACAGAACAAAAAACTCCATAAGCGTTTTACAGTCATAAGCACCTCCAATTTATTGGAAGTATACCACCATCTTTTAATTACGCCTGCCTTCGCCTTTATGCTACAATCTCAAGGGTAAATATTGTTCTAATTTGAAAGCTCATAAGAAGAAGGCAACATAATGCACAGGATGCTTGCGGTAATAGGCTCGATAATCGGCGGATGGCTGGGCTGGTGGCTCGGCGACCAGGTGGGCTTTATGACTGCGTATGTCATAAGCGTAATCGGCGGCGCGGCAGGCTGGTATATCGGGACGCGGCTGACCCAAAGATATTGTTGAAACTGATTATTTGAGCGGCAGGAAAATTGTAAACTCGCTCCCCTTCCCGGCTTCGCTCCTGACCTCCACCCGCCCGTTGTGCGCATCTACGACCAGCTTGACGATAGCGAGCCCGAGCCCGGTGCCTTTGATGCCTGAGGTCTTCGGGGAGCGGTAATATTTCTGGAAAATCTTGTCTAAATCGTCCTGTGGAATACCGGCTCCATCATCCTTGACGGAGATGGAGATGTACGGCCCCTGCCCGCTTTCGGCCTTTATGAGTACCCGTCCTCCCGCATCAGTGTAATTTATTGCATTCTGCACAAGGTTGGAAATGGCCCTCTCCATGTATTTCCAATCAAGCGGTATCCGGGGAACGCTTGAAACCTCCATTTGAAAGAAAATGCCTTTCCTGGCAGCAACAATGGAGAACTCCTTGCCGGCTTTTTCCAGCAGGACGGAGATGTCCGTCGGCTCAGGGTTCAGCATAACCTTGCCTGCTTCGAGCTTTGTGAGCGTCAGGAAATTATCGATCAATTCCTTAAGCTTGGCCGCCCCTGCCTGGATACCGTCAACCAGGTCCATATCCTTCTTGTCCAAAGTCCTGACTATAAGGTCGCAATAGCCAAGGATCGTCGCTATCGGGGATTTAAGGTCGTGCGTCATCATCGCCATAAATTCTTCCTTCTGGCGCTCAAGCTCTTTCCGCTCGCTGATGTCAATGATAAAAGCAATGCCGTCATGGTCGGAACCAGCCAACATGCCGCCGGTTATAAGGGCAGGCACACGGCGGCCGTCTCTGCGAATATATTCCTTTTCATAGGGTTTACAGAAACCGTTTTGCCTGATTTCTTCAAATGCTTCGTTATCCCTTTGAAGCCATTCCGGAGGAGTTATACCTTGCCATTTATCCGCCCTGGCATCTTCCGGTTCGAAACCTATCAGCTCATAAAATGCACTGTTGGCTTCAATAAAGCAGCCTTCGATATTCCAGAATGCAACTCCAAGCAGGTTGGATTCGTAAAGCCAGCGGAATTTTGCCTGGCTCTCCCGCAACTCGTTTTCCATCCGCCTGCGCTCGGTAATATTATCGAAAATTGCCGTAAAATATCCATTTTCCGCACTGTAAACCGATACGCGCAACCATATCCCCAGGGGGTTAAATTCGATTTCAAATTTCTCCGGCAGGCCTGTCAACGCGACCCGGCCATAAGCCTCAAGCAACTCGGGATGAGACTCCTTTATCCCCGTTATTGCCTCGGTAGCTTTCTTGCCTACTACATTATCCAAGCCTGTCAACCGGCCGAATGCGCTGTTGACAGCCAGATAGACAAAATCCACCGGATTGCCGTTGTCGTCAGAAAGCATCTTGCAGTATGCAAACCCGTCAGGCATATTTTCAAAAAGCAACCGATACCTGTACTCGCTTTTCCGTAGCTCGTCCTCGGCAAGGCACTTTGCGACAGCAACCGCCAGCTTGTCCGCCAGCCTCTCCCAAAGCCTTATTACCTCCGGAGAGAACATACCTTTTCGCCGGTCATTCAATTGCAGGAGCCCAAGCCGGTCCTTGCCAAAACGCAATGGCAGCAGAGCCAAAGACTCGTATTCCTCACCGTCACAAAGTTCCCCGCCTGTCGAGCAATAATCCTCCCCGTCCTTCAGGCGTATACCCACGGCGCTACAGCCGGACTGCTTCTGGAAAAAGGCCGTCGTGGCTTTTATCAGGTCCCCTATGCCTTCGTTCTCGTTTACTATCCGCACGAATTCAACCGCGGTTTCGCGTTCCCTGTTCGCCTGTGCCTGCCTGACTGCCTGCTCGATGGAATTTATTATTCTGGTAAAATGGGCAAACTCGGCATCCTTCGTGAAATAATCGTAAGCCCCTTCCTTGAATGCCTCCCGCGCAACTTCCTCGTTGCCCTGCCCTGTTACAAAGATGAACGGTGTATCATCCCCTTTGGCCTTCAACCTTTTTAACAGCTCCATACCGTTCATTCGAGGCATCTGGTAGTCTGACAGGATGCAGTCAACCCTGTTTTCGCTGAGGTGCTCCAAGCACTCCTGCCCGCCCCCGGCGATATCAACCGAGAAGTCGGAAGCTTCACGCGAGAGCGTCTTCGCTGTTAATTTTGCGAGCGCCATATCGTCATCTACTACAAGGACTCGTATTGATTTCATTTTTTTCATTTATGATGATATTGGCTTATTGACTGGCGGTATTCCGCCAGCTTATTTGCAATCCTCCTTAGATTATATAGCATTTTATAATATATTACTATTAATAATCAATAAAAATTAAGATATTTGACCTTTTCGGCCCGGCTGGTAACATTAGAGAATAAACTTTGGAGGAGGGTCTATGGACAGGAGAACCTTTATCAAGGCTGCGGCTTTCAGCGTAGCCTCGGCGGGACTGATGGGTGAAGCCCTTGCGGCGGAAAAGTTTTTTCCGACAAAGGTGGATGCGGGGCTTTTCCAGACTATAAACAGGGTTAAGGACCCCTCAAACAAGACCCCGCTGGAAACTACCCACGCGCCTGAAATAACCGCGCCGGACAAGGTTAAGGCGGGCGAGCCGTTTACTGTGGAGATAAGCGTCGGCGAGAAACTGCACCCCATGGGACCTACCCACTGGATTCAGTTCATACAGTTGAGCCTCGGCAACGAACCGGCCGGCCGGGCAACCTTCCAGCCAGCAGGATATCTGAAGCCCAAGGCAACTTTCACAGTGGTCGTCCCGAAAGAGTCTGCGCCCGAAGGCAAGATAACGCTGGTGGCAAACCAGCAATGCAACCTTCACGGCTATTGGGAATCGAGCAAGAATATTACAGTGGAATAAATCAGCATGGCTGGTGGGGGGATAAGGGCTGCGAACTCTCGCAGCCCTTATTGTTTCCCAAAACGCGTCCCCCTAACATTGAAATGGATGGGTTCCCGACCTCTGTTGACAAAATGTGGGATCACGCCTATAATCCCCTAATTCCATAGAGGACTAAGCAATGGTCAACCACGAAATCGTAAAAATAGCGACTGACTCGCCCGGCATAGTGATTGCCACAGTCTACCTTGCCTTGTTCCTACCGGCATTTTTTATAAAACCCTCCTCGTCCAGATTCATGGACATGGAACAGACCAACCAACTTAAGGGTCTGGCAATACTCTTGGTGTTCGCGGGGCACATAGATAAAATTGTGCCGAAATCATGGATACTGCCCGATATAAGCTTTATAGGCGTCTCCATTTTCCTTTTTTGTTCCGGGTTCGGGCTGATGACTTCGGCCATGAAAAGGGACTACACCGTCAGAGAGTTTGCATACAAGCGGCTTCTTAAAATTTTTATACCCTACTGGATTATTACCGCCATCATCATCCCGGCCGATGTCCTGCTTCTGGGAAAACATTACAGCGTTTCGGAATTAATAATGACTCTCATGGGGATAAACATTACATACTCCCTCAAGCGGCTGGACTATGCAAGGTGGTTCATAACATACATCCTCATCATGTACGCCTTCTTCATATCCGCTGTAAAACTGGCGCGCACTCCAGCCGCAAGGGCTTCGGCAATATTGCTAATGGTCATAGTAATGGCTGCCGTGCTGACTGTTTTCAGGGGGCGAATGGTCTACGCGTCCGGTTTCATAGGTTACATAGGGTATTGCATATTTTTCCCGTTGGGGGCGTATTTTGCAATAGTGAAAGACCGTTTTTCATTTGCGAATAAATCCCAGCCCCGGCCCGGCTGGGCCGGAGCTGCATCGGTGATAACTGTTCTGGCGTACCTGTGGTTTTGCAGTTCCGTGGCAGAACCCTTCAGGGCTGAAATCAGCTCGCACGCCCTGAACCACTCGGTGTTCGCGGCTGAAACTATCTTCTCCCTGGCGCCATTGCTGCTTGCCCTTTATTTCGGCGGGACAAAGGCGAAGTCAGCGTATCTCGCCTTTATCGGAGGGATATCCTTCGAGGTGTTCCTCCTCCACGGAATTATTATGGTCAAATACGACTTTATACTTCCGCTGGGGTCCTTCCCGATTATGTTCCCGCTTCTTTTCGCCGTAGTGTTGCTCGCAGCCTATGCGTTTAATAGAACCGTTTCAGCCCTGGCAACTAAGGGCGCGCTCAGGCGGCCTTTTTCTCTTTCGACTTGACGAAATCGCAGGCCCTCCTGATCTCGTCCTTGAAGTTGTCGTAGTCCACCTGGAGCCCGTTGACATATGCGCTCCAGCCTGAGGTCATTTTGGAATAATGCACGGCTTCCTCAATTTCAGCTTCCGTAGCCCCATGTAGCTTCGCCATCTCGGTATGGAAGAGCGTGCAGTAACTGCACTTTGTCGCCCCGCTTATCCCAAGGCCGATAAGCTCGCGATATTTTTGAGGAATGCTCCCGTCCTCTATCTGCATCTTCTTGAACAGCTCCCATTCGAGCCCGAGCGATGAGTCGGGCAGGGTCTTCATAAAGGTCGGAACAAACCCGAACTTATCTGTTATGTCTTTGTAAACCTGGTCCCTCGTCAACATAATTCACCTCCTGTATTGATACTTATCATAATTTTATCAGTCTCTGACAGGATATGTAAAGTCCATGCCGGGGCGGCCGGTTCTCCTGATAATGTATTAATTTTTCCCATTTACAATGATTTTACTCTTTGGCATAATTAGGAAGAATTTTTTAGAGCAAACAGAAAATTTGGAGGGCTATGCCATGAAACAGATTTTAAGAATATTGCTGGCCGGACTTGCAATGTCCACGGTTATTGTTTGCGCAGCCCAGGCCAGGCATGACGGTACTGCGGTTGGGACGTACAAGGAATGGAACGGCGACATGGACGAACTGGAAATTATCCAAACCTTCAACCTTGCTGATTACTCAAAGGTCCTCGTCCTGCCGCTCGACACCAGCGCCACCCCGCTTCCAAAGGCGGACGACAATACCTTCGAGCCCGTGAAAATAGTCCTGAAGTCGGCGACTGAGATATTTAAAAAAGGCGTGACCGACGGCTTGGCAAAGACCAAGGTTGCGGTCGAGCAGGCCGAAGCGCCGGTCAAGGATGCAGGCGTAATTATCGTCCGCGGCAAAGTCGTGGAGATGGAGCCGGGCTCGCAGGCTCTCCGCTACTGGATAAGCTTCGGCGCAGGCCAGAGCCGCACGACGGTAGAAGGCGAGATGGTTGACGCCGCCACCGACAAGGTCCTCGCGAAATTTACGCACGCCAAAAGCTCCGGCATAGGCGCATTCGGAGGCGACTACCAGAAACTGATGACCGACGACGCGCATGATGTCGGCGAAGACGTCGGCAAGTTCATTGCGGCTTTCAGCCCGGCCCCGACACCGGCCCCGACACCGACACCGACGACAGAACCGCAGAAATAATTAACAAAAAAGGGAGCCTTCCGGCTCCCTTTTTTAATTTTAACCGAATATCCGTTATGCCGTCTTTCTTACTTTTACCGTAAGCTTGTTCCTGACCTCTATCACGCCTTTGACATCCCGCGCTATATCTAGCGCCCGCTCGGCCTCGTGCGGGGAATCGACCGTCCCTGAAAGCGATACTATGCCTTTGTTCGTCTCTACACTTATATCTCTCGCCTTAGTGGTTTTATCTGCTACCAGTTCGGCTTTGACTTTGGCGGTAATCACGGAATCTTCGATGTATTCTTTCGCGTCTGCCATGGCAAGCACCTCCCTTTTCAGGGAAGTATAGCATAATCGTTGTTGTAGAGGTAACCCTCCGCGCCGTCGTACGAGACGACCTTGCCGGGGATACCAACGACGACAGCGTTATCCGGGATATCCGTATTCACGACGCAGTTCGCGCCTATCGCGACATTGTTCCCTATTTTGATTTTCCCGAATACTTTTGCTCCGGGGGCGAAATACACATTGTCTCCAATTACCGGGTTTCCTTTATTCTCGCCTCTCTTGCTCTCCCCGATAGTGACCCCGTGCGAGATGTTGCAGTTCCTCCCTATTACCGCGCGAGGGTTTACGACGATGCAGCCGGGATGCGCAATATACAGGCCGCCCCCGACAGGCATGGACTCGCTGATTTCAATCCCGTACTTGGCCTGATAGTGGAGCAGGATAAATTTTGCAACGATAAAAACCGGGAGCAGCGGCCATTTCCTCTTGGTATAGGCGCAGACGCGCATCCAGAACGAGTACTTGAAACCCGGCCTGAACAGGAATTCCTTGAAGTGCGCATAGAACGGGTCGTCCCGCCAGTACCTGAAATAATCGCTCTTAATCAGAAATGTCATCTCGCTAAAACCGATGCTCTTCATAAATTCCTCGGGGCTATTTTAACTTACATCGTCCTCTTGAATGTCCACACCGCAAGCGACATCATTACGGCGGTGAATACCAGCAGGAACAGCATATCGCCGTACACGACCGAAAGCGGGTTCTGCTTGAACAGGATGGATTTGAGCGCGTGGACGGCGTAGAATTCCGGGTTCACCTTCGAGAACGCGCGCAGCCACGACGGGAAGCTCTCGACCGGATAGACCGCGCCCGACGGGAAGAAGAATATCACATTCATGAAACCCGAGAACACGCCTACAATCCTCGGGTGGGTCGCCCGCCCAAGCACGAGGAACATCATAGAGAGCAGTCCCAGCGTCGTCAGCGCCATAATCACGAGGACGCCGATGAAGCTCCAGAATCCCTGGAATACATCCAGCCCGGTCATCAGCGCGCTCGCGAAGTATACCATCAGGGCCATCGCGAGCGTGATTATAAAGCCGGAGCTGACCAGCCCGACTACGATGTCCGCCTTGCTTATCGGCGTCATCAGGAGCGATTCGTCCACGCCCAGGAACCTGTCCATAACGAGGTTGAACACCCCGGTGATCATCGTGCCCATGAACATTGCCATCACGACCACGCCCGGCACGAGCGTCTGGTCATAGTCTATCATCCGGTAAAGCTCGACACGCCTCGCCGCTACCTGCGAGCGGTCGGGCCGTATCGGCGTGAACTGGAACTGGACCGCGTTCACCGCATCGTTGATTGCGCCCTCCAGCGCGCCTGCGGATATCTGGTCTGTGTTGTCCACGAATAAACCGACCTCCGGCCCGGTCTTCTGGGCCACCCTGCGGGAGAAGTCCGGCGGGATGACTACCGCTCCCTTGAATTTGCCGAACTTCACACCCTCGATAGCATCGGACTCGGACGAGAGCCATGTGAGCTTGATTGTCTTCGGCCCGACGGCAACCCCGCGCAGGTTTTCCTCAAGCCTCCTGCCTGACTCGCCCGTGTCCTTATCGACGACCGCGACGGGCAGGCCCTTGATTTTTCCCTGGAACGAGTTGCCGAGTATCACGAGGTACGCAAGCGGCATCACGACCGCCATCACCATGATGACAGGGTTGCGCATGAACTTGCGCATGTCGCGCTCTATGACTGCGAATACCCTCATCATCTTCTTCTCTCTATCTCCCCAGCTTTGACGGGACGCCAGCGCCGATGAGCAGGCTGACCTTGCGGGTCTCCTCCTCGCGGATGGAGCGGCCCGTGTGGTGTATGAAAACATCTTCGAGCGAGAGCTTCTGTATCCCGACCGAGCGGACCTTCATCCCGTGCGAGTCCGCAAGGCTCATCAGCAGCGCCGCATCCGCGCCCCCGTCGTCCACATAGCAGCGAAGCTCCCCGCCCTCAAGCGCGGTCTTGTGGACATACGGCTGTTTCTCTACTTCCTCTTTAAGCTTCTCCGCGCCGGTATCGACGGAGAGCACGACGATGTCATTGCCGGGTATGCTCGCCTTCAGCTCGTCCGGCGTGCCCGTTACGACTACATTGCCGTGGTCGATTATCGCGACCCGCGTGCAAAGCGCTTCGGCCTCTTCCATGTAGTGTGTCGTCAGGAATATCGTCAGCTCGTAGTCGCGCCGGAAGTCCGCAAGCATCTCCCATACGACGCGGCGGCTCTGCGGGTCGAGGCCGGATGTCGGCTCGTCGAGGAACAGTATGGACGGCCTGTGCACAAGCACCCGCGCGATGTCGAGCCTGCGCCTCATGCCGCCGGAATATGTCGCGACGAGCGCGTCCGCGCGGTTTGTCAGGCCCACGCGCTCCAGCAGTTCGGCGGTACGCTCCAGCCGCAGTTTCTTCGGCACATCGTAGAACCTGCCGTAGATGTCCATGTTCTCGCGGGCGGTGAGGTCGAGGTCGGACGACATGTTTTGCGGCACGACACCGATGGAGCGGCGCACCATTTCCGGCTCTTTCGAAATGTCGTAGTCGGCGACGGTGGCCGTGCCGGATGTCGGTTTCAGCACCGTCGTCAGCATGCGGATGAGCGTGGATTTGCCCGCGCCGTTCGGCCCGATGAAGCCGAAGA
>DASXVI010000246.1:0-1717 GCA_036504315.1 Nitrospirota bacterium | reverse complement strand
CTTGCTCACCACGACAAACCGGCTGACGCCTTTTGCCCGCGCGGTCATGATGTACTGCGCGCCGAGTGATTCCACAAGGGACATCTTGGTCACCCTTGCGATATACGCGGCGGAGTTCAGCCCCAAAGTCGCCGCAGGGAGCACGAGGTATGCAAGGCTCCCCTCGCCCATCCCCGACGGAGGAAGCCACGGCAGGATGAACGCGAATGTCAGCATGAGGATGAGGCCCACCCAGAATACCGGGAGCGATATACCCGCCAGCGCAAGCCCTGAGAAGAACTTCTCCCAGTATGTTCCCCGCGTTACGGCGGACATCACGCCCAGGAGTATCCCGACGGTAGTCGCAAGGAGCATCGCCGCGGCCGCGAGCTTCAGCGTGTTCGGGAACTTCTCCTTTATGTCTTTGGCCACTTCTCGTTTGGTATAATACGAACGGCCCATCTCGCCGTGCGCAAGGAGCGTAAGGTATCCGGCGAACCTCTGCACGAACGGCTTGTCCTGCCCAAGCTCCCTGCGGATGGACTCGATAACGGCAGGGTCGGCGCGCTCGCCTGCAAGCCCGACGGCAGGGTCGCCCGGTATTGAATTTAAGAGAAGAAACGTGACAAAGGCAAGGCCCAGAAGGACGGGTATCGAGAGCAGAAGCCTCTTGAGGATAAAAATGAGCATCTATTTATTCGACAGGGAGGACAAAACCATGTCCAGGACTTCGAGCTGGCGCGGCTCCATCTTGTTGAGCACGCAGAGACATTCGCCCATCGGGAACAGGTCGTGCAGGTAATCCGCCGAGCGGCTCGAAAATATTATTATCTTTTTGCAGGCCAGCCCGCGCTCCTTTGCATAGACCATCAGCTTCTTCCCGTCGAGAAGAGGCATCTCGAGGTCCATCACCAGCAGGTCCAGGTTGGCGTCTATCAGCGTAAGCGCCTTCACCGGTTCCAGGCAGGTGGTAAGCTCGATGTTGCCGAAACGCTCCCGGATGCGCTTGCTCATCCATTCAAGCTGGGCCGGGTCGTCGTCTATGTAAAGCATTTTTTTCATTACGGGTATCAAGTCTATGCCTGTCTTATTTAAAAGTCAATACGGCATAATAAGTAAGTCCTGTTGATAAAACCACCCGTTTTCTGCTATATTCGGGGAAACGGAGGACAGATGCTCAAGTACCTCGCCAAAAGGCTCCTGATGATGGCCCCGCTGCTAATCGGCATAACCGTCATCACATTCATCGTCATACACCTCGCGCCCGGCAACCCTGTCGAGGTCGCGACCGAGATGAACCCGAAGGCGACCGCGCAAGCGCGGGAGAACTTAAAGAAGCTCTACGGGCTGGACAAGCCGCTCCATGTCCAATATCTAAACTGGGTTACCCGCCTCGCAAGGCTCGATTTCGGGGATTCCTACTCGGACGGTCGCCCGGTAATAGACAAGATAACCGAGAGGCTGCCCGTCACCATCAGCATCAATGTGTTCGAGCTAATCGGCGCTTTTCTCATCGCGATGCCGCTCGGGATAATTTCCGCCGTCCGGCGAAATTCGGTCTTCGACAAGGCAACTACCGTAATAGTATTCTTGGGCTTCTCAATCCCGTCGTTCTGGCTCGGCCTGCTCCTGATGATGCTGTTCGGCGTCCAGCTCGGCTGGCTTCCGATATCCGGCATACAGAGCATAGATGTCGCCGGGATGGGCTTCTGGGCGCTCCAGTGGGACAGGTTCCAGC
>DASXVI010000245.1:0-3571 GCA_036504315.1 Nitrospirota bacterium | reverse complement strand
AGAACTGGTCGTATCTGTGGACACTGCCTCTCGACGGCAGCTATACCATATTATCAAGGGCGACCGACATCGCGGGCAATGTCGAGACGCCCAATCCGGGGCCTACGGTAACCATCGAGGGCAGCTTCCCGTCATCGTCCATAACAGCACCGGCTGGCGGCGTAACGCTGAGCGGCGCGGCCTGCACCGTAACGGGTACGGCGGCGGATGCCGGTTCCGGCGTGCAGAAGGTGGAGGTTTCAACCGACGGCGGCACGACATGGAGCCCGGCCGCGGGTACTGCGAACTGGTCGTATACCTGGAGCCTTCCACTGTCTCAGGAGAGAAACTTCACGATAAAGTCGCGCGCGACTGACATGGTGGGAAACGCCGAGACCCCCGGCGCGGGGAGGACGGTCTTTGTCGACACACTGGGACCAGGAGGGGCGCCGGTCCTGCTCTGGTCCGTCATCGGCGGTGTGGGGGCGAGCGCTATCAGTATCGCGACAGACCCAAGCGGCAACAGTTATGTCTATGGCAACTCGAACAACTACTCGGACGCGTATGTCGCCAAGTACGACCCTGCGGGAAACAACCTCTGGTCAAGGCAGGTCGTCTCCGCGGGATATGATTCCCCCACCGGCATCGCCATGGACCAGGCCGGAAACATATATTTAACGGGCTATACGAACGGAGCCATGGACGGAAACATAAACGCAGGCGGATATGACTGTTTCGTTGTCAAATTCGACTCAGACGGCAACAGGCTCTGGACCAGACAGGTGGGTTCGGCGGAGAACGACTACGGCATGGCGGTCGCAGTGGACGGCAGCGGGAAGATATATGTCGGGGGAGAAACATACGGCTGCATCGACGGGACCTACAGCAGAGGGTATGCCGATTATTTTCTTATCAAGTACGATGCGGCAGGAAACAGGATCTGGATGCACCAGGACGGGACGGGCAACTATGACGCTTGCCGGTCCATGGCCGTGACCCCGGACGGCAATGTCTATATGGGAGACACCAATAACGATTACATTGTAAAGTACGATTCAAACGGCAACAACCTGTGGAGGCGCCGTTTCGCGCCTACTGTGTGGGGTTCGTGCTACGGTGTGGCGGCCGACGCAAACGGCAATTTTTTTGTAACCGGGTTGACCAACGGCGCGCTCGACGGGAACGCTTACGCGGGCGGCTACGACTTCTTTATAATGAAGCTCGACTCCGAGGGCAATAAGCTCTGGACGCGCGTGATGGGCACCGCATTGGAAGATGACGCAACCAACATTTCTCTGGACGCAAACGGCAACCCTTATGTGGTGGGATTTACTCGCGGCAGTCTTGAAAGGTATGTAAACCCGAGTCCATCCGCTGACTCAATATTGGTGAAATACGACGGCGACGGCAACAGGCTGTGGCACAGGCAGTTCGGCACTACAGGCAGCGACGGGGCGAACGACATCGCCATAGGCCCGACCGGCAACGCATACATCGCAGGGTCCATGAACGCCGTCGGTGCGGTAACGAAGATGTCGAAGGGCCCGGTAAGCATCAATTCCGATGCGCAGTTTGCCAGGTCCTCCGTAACCCTCGGCCTGTTTGCCTGCGACACGAACGGCGTCACAGGTATGCAGATAAGCAACGACGGCGTCTTTGACAGCGAGCCTTGGGAGAGCTACAGCGGGTCCAAGTCATGGGCCCTTTCGCCTGTCTCGGACGGCGGGACGGCAACGGTGAGCGCGAGGTTCAGGGACGCTCTTGGCAATATATCTGAAACATATTCGGCGCAGGTTACGGTGGATTCCTCAGCCCCGTCCTCTGTCATCGCGTACCCCGTCAATGGCGCAAATGTAACGGCTTCCTGCATTATATCCGGAACCTCCGCGGACGCCGTCTCGGGAGTAGCGAAGGTGGAAATATCGACCAACGGCGGCAGCACCTGGAATACGGCGAGCGGTACAACGAACTGGAACTATACCTGGAATATCCCGGCTGCCGGGGTATACAACATCAAGGTCCGCTCGACGGACGGGGCCGGAAACATCGAGACCCCCGCCGGAATTACCGTGACGGCGGTGAACATTTTAGTCATTACACCGGACACCATAAACCTCACGCGAAATGCCGGGAGCCCGTCAACGACGGCGACTATCACCGTCGCCAGCAGTATCGGGAGCGTTCCCTTTACACTGTCGTCAGACACTTCCTGGCTTTCCGCCTCGCCTTCAAGCGGGACCACACCCGCCTCGATTACTCTGACGGTGGACCCGTCGTACCAGACGCCGGGTTTCATATCGGGCAAGGTTAATGTAACCGCACCAGCCGCGGGCAACAGCCCGCTTTCCGCAAGCGTGAACGTCACCCTTGCGTCATACGGGACCTCCGAGCTTCAGCACTATAGCTGGGACGGCTACTACACCGCAGGCGGTTGTGCCGTATGCCACACAAGCCCAGGGGTCTTTCTAAAGCCCGGCTTCAGGATGGATGGAGGCTCTTTCTGCGCCAGCTGCCACAATCCTTCATCGGCCGCGCACGAAAGAAAGACAGGGCGGGAAGGACACCCCGTCATGGCCGGTATCACTTCACATGGGTGCCGCCTCCCGGTATATGGAAATATTACCTCCGGCGAATATAACAACGAGCCGTTCTCCAAGCTGAAAGACGGCAACAAGGTCGTGTGCGTCACTTGCCATAATGTGATGAGGAAGACGGAGGATTTCGGCAGGACCTGGGAGAGGACGACGACTTCGGACCGTAAGACCTACACGCTCCAAAACGGCGGCTGGGCAGCGCTGGGCAGTCTCGGCCAGATGGTTTACAGGGACACGAGCCTCTGGAGCGGGCCAAGCAGCTCAAAGGCCAGGAAGAAATACCTCGTAGACCCAGCGGAGTATACCTGCAACGAAGCCGCCGGTACGATAACTTTTACCGTCCAGCAGTCCGCCGCCGTATACATATATGCGACTTTGGACTACCCGTACCTGCGTGCAAGCACGGTAGGGAACAGGCTCTGCTGTGACTGCCATACAGAGAAGACGCACAAGGGCGTCAACTGCCTTGTCTGTCATCAGGCGCACGGTAGCGGCAACTCGAAGCTGATAAGCGAGAAGGTCAGGACGCCGGAGCGCGTGGACAGTCCCGTAGTGTTCAGGGCGACGACGGGCGCGGGCTCCTTTGCGGACGGCGGCATTATACGAGACGGTATCTGCGAGGTCTGCCATACGCAGACGAAGTATTACAGGAGAGACGGCTCGGGGTTTGCGAACCACTCCGGCGGGATTAATTATGACAGGAAGAACTGCACAACCTGCCACAGCCACGGAAGCGGTTTCGCGAGGTAAGTCAGGATAGCAAGAGTTCCTATGCTTGAAATTTAACAGAAATCGACGCTAAAGAGGGGCCAAAAGCCCCTCTTTTTGCATTTAACCCGTTAGAAAATACCACAAAATTAAGAGCTTATGTTTTTGCATTAAATTGATCATGTATTCTTTGTTTTTATTGTTGACAAATAAGATTATGAATGTTAGTTTTTGAACATGTTCGTCGTTTGGATGTATTTGTCGAAAGGATGCCTTATGCGGGTTGAAAA
>DASXVI010000244.1:0-4074 GCA_036504315.1 Nitrospirota bacterium | reverse complement strand
CATTACCGCCGGTATTGCGACGGGTACGAGGAAGAACAGGACCAGCAGGACCAGGTCCTCGCCCTTGATGTTGCCGAAAAGCCTGAGCGAGAGGGATACCGGGCGGGCCAGATGTCCGATTATCTCGATGATAATCATCAGAGGGGCAAGCCAGAGGACAGGCCCCATGAAATGCTTTACATATTTGAAGCCGTGGTGCCAGATGCCGACGATATGCGTGGACGCGAACACTACCAGCGCGCAGGCGGCGGTGGTGTTCAGGTTTGCGGTCGGCGATTCCATACCCGGTATGACGCCTAACAGGTTCGAGAACAGGATGAAGAACATCGCGGTCCCGATAAGCGGAAAGTAGACCATGCCCTTCGGCCCCATCGTGCTGATGGTCAGGTCCTTGAGGGCGGCGACCATCGACTCGAAGACATTCTGGAGGCCGGCCGGGACCATTTTGAGGTTTCTGCCGACGACAAAGGCGGATAAAATGAGCACGGCCATGACAAGCCATGTGTAGACGATGAACGGCGGCACTTGCCAGGAACCGAGCATCAGTCCGTGCTGTATGAAAAGCGGGGCCTCTTTCATGCTGGTCACCTCTTTGATTTTATTTAAATATTGAGAGATAAAGGCGGGCCCGGGATGATTGCCCCGGTCCAAGGCCAGATGTTATAATATTTTCATCCGGCTTGTCAAGGATTTTTAAAACGCCGTTGTACCTTGGCGGGTCTTTGTGATATTATTTCCAAGCCCTATATTCCACTGATAAACAAGAGAAACAGGCCAATGAAAAGCGACAAGAAGACCGTTTGGTCCCGCATAACTGCCACGCCTGCCGGACAGGCCGTGTTTGCGGCTGCGGTGATAACCCTGTTCTCTGCGGTGACTTATGCAAACAGTGTCGGCTGCTCTTTCCATTTCGACGATTTCTACCAGTTCGTCGAAAACTATAACACCAGGGCCCTCGACAGTATACCCAGGTTCTTCTCGGACGCGACTATAGGCACGGCTACCGCCGGTTTAAAGGGGTACAGGCCGATAACCTATTCGAGCTTCGTCCTGAACTACGCAGTGTCCGGGCTTTCCGTCTGGAGCTGGCACCTGGCCAACCTCCTGCTTCATATTGCAAACGCGCTGATGCTTTTCCTTATAGCCGGGAAGGCGCTCCGGGGCCGGGGCGGCCTCTGGCTCCCGCTCTTTATATCGCTTGCCTTCGCCCTGCACCCCGTCCAGACCGGTTCCGTCACATACATATCGGGAAGGGCCGCCCTTCTGGCCTCCTTCTTTGTCCTGTCCGCGCTTTATTGCTTCATCAATTACCGTGAAAATGGAGGGTGGATAAATGCCGTACTGCCGCCGTGTTTGCTGGTTGCGGGCCTGCTGTCAAAGGAGATAGCCGTCTGCTTTATCGGCTTTGCGGTAATATACGACATACTGTTCAGCCTGCCGGAGACGGGCTGGAAGAAATCGCCCAAACTCCTGACGGCCTACCTGCCGCTTATTGCGGCGCTCGGCTTATTTATATTGGCGAAGGCGAAGGTGGCGGGTTATATGGCGACCGGGGAAGTCGACCATACCGTCCCGCAGTACCTGATGTCCGAGGCAAAGGCCCTTCTGATTTACCTGAGGGTGCTGTTTCTGCCGGTAAACCTCAACGCGGACTATGATATGTCCGCGACGACGGCCCCGGACGGGCTGGTCTGGGCTGGAGCGGCGGTGTTTGCCGTTTATATTGCATTTGTGATGTGGCTTGCAAAGAGGGACAAGGCCGCGGCTTTCTTCGGCGCGTGGTTCGCGGTCTGCATACTGCCGGAGTCGAGCTTTTTCCCGATAACCGACATCGTCGTGGAATACAGGCTGTACCTCGCGCTGGCCGGTATCGCCGGTATGGTTGCGGTTCTGGCGTCCCGCGTAAATGTAAAGCGGCAATACCGTAGGGCTTTCTGCGCCGTCCTGGTTGCCCTGTTCTGTATTTTGAGCATCTCGCGCAACAGGGTATGGGCGGACGAGCTTTCGTTCTGGACGGACATACAGAAGAAATCGCCTTACTCCGCCAGGGCGGAGGCCAACCTCGGCAACGCCCTTCTGGATGCGGGCCAGTATATGGCGGCTATAAACCACTTTAACCGTTCAATCGAGATAAACCCGTTTTATGACCAGAGCTACAACCTTTTCAACAACCTCGGCCTCTGCTTCCTGAAGTTGGATATGCCGCAGGATTCCGTAGAGCATTTTGAGCGGGCGCTGAAGGTGGACCCCGCCTTCATCAAGGCATACTCGAACCTCGGCGCGGCATACTCGATGATGGGGAGATACGGCGATGCAATCAGGGTACTCGAGCAGGCGCAGCAGATAGGCACGGGGGACAATAACCTGCTGATTAACCTCTCTCAGGCGTACAAGGCTACCGGCAGGATTGCCGATGCGAGGAAGGCGCTTGAGGATGCGGAACGGTACGCAAGGGACGACGCGGAGCGGCAGTCCGCCGTTTCGCTGATGGGAGAGCTCGCGGACGGGCATGGAGGCGGGCCGGATGGACGGTAAGCTCGGAGAAATGGCCAAAGGAATAAGCCCTAATGTGCGGATGTTCATTATCGCCGCGCTCATATTCGTCTGCTCGCTCGCGGCGTATGCGAACAGCTTCAGCACCGGCTTCCATTTCGACGACCACTACCAGATCGAACAGAATGAGCATTTCAAAAACCCCCGGAACATACCAAAGCTTTTTACGGACGCCCGGCTCGCGAGCTACCAGAACCTTCGCGGTTACAGGCCGGTACTGTTCGCCACCTACGCGCTCAATTATGCCGTCGGCGGAGGCAACCCGGCCGGTTTTCATATAGTCAATTTCGCAATCCACTGGCTCGACTCCCTGCTCGTCCTTGCGGTCCTGCTGATGGTCCTGAAACGGGCAGGGGTCAGGGATGCCGGATGGATATCCGTGTTCGCCGCGGCAGCTTTCGCGCTCCATCCGCTCCAGAGTTCCGCGGTCACATACATCTCAGGCCGGTCGGTGCTTCTGGCGTCGTTTTTTTACCTGCTGTCGCTTGTCTCGTTTATCGCATACAGGCGTGGTATTTTCAAAGTTTCAGGGGCGGTCTCGCTTTTTCTCTCGCTCGTTTTTTATATGTCCGGCCTGCTCTCCAAGGAGATGGCCGTAAGCCTGCCTGCGGTAATCCTTGCATACGATTTGACCGTCGGACGCGATGATTTCATCGGCGCAGGCGCTGTAAGGAAATACCTTCCGTACGCGCTGTTTGCCGGGGTGCTTGCGGTCTTCCTTGCCCTTAAAATATCATTGCAAGGCTCTCTTGCCGACCCTTCCGCATCCGTGACTGCCGGCCAATACCTGATGTCGCAGGGCAAGGTCCTGCTGATATATCTGAGGCTCCTGCTGCTGCCGGTTAACCAGAACGCGAGCTACGACCTCGAACCTCTCAAATCCTTTGAGCCGGCCGTGGCGGCAGCCGCTTTTATCGCCGCCGGGCTTGCATTTACGGCCTTCCGGCTCAGGACCAAAAACCCTGCCGCCTCGTTCTTTCTGGCATGGTTTATCCTTGCGCTCGCGCCGGAATCGAGCCTTGTCCCCATACCGGACATCGCCGTCGAATACAGGATGTACCTGCCTTCCGCCGGTCTTCTTGCGGCGCTTGCCATACTGGTTTTCGGGATGGTCAGAGGCCGAAGGGTACGCGCCGCCGTTTGTGCGGCTATTATCGTTCTCTTTGGACTGCTTACCTTCAGCCGAAACAGGGTATACGCAAACGAGTACACCTTCTGGAGCGATGTGGCGAACAAGTCCCCGCATTCAGCCCGCGCGCGCAGTTGCCTGGCGAAGGGATACTTCGAGGCGGGCGATTTCAGGAAGGCTATCGAAGAGCTGAACAAGGCGCGGGAGATGCATTACAGGCAGAGCGAGAATATCAATGTCAATATAGGGCTCTGCTACCAGAGGCTTGGGGACAGGCAGGAGGCGGTAAATTATTACCAGGAATCAATCAGGATAAGCCCGGACTCGATTGAGGCTTATCTTGACCTCGCCTCGGTTTATTTTGAGACGGGCCGGAAGCAGGACGCGCTCGA
>DASXVI010000243.1:0-6011 GCA_036504315.1 Nitrospirota bacterium | reverse complement strand
CGTTCCTTGTGCGGTATTTCCGCGACGCGATGGGGGACAAGCCCTACCTCCAGCTCGAGGTGGACGAGCATTCCGCCGACGCGGGCGCTATTACCCGGTGCGAGGCGTTTCTGGACAGCCTGGAGAACGCGGACATCACGGGTTTGCATCCCGCCGACCCGGTTAAGACGCGCGCAGCTAAATACGACAGCGCCAACAGCAGGACCCGCAAAATTTATATACCGAGGATGTGCGACCACTCGTTCGCGCTTGCGGCCGCGTTTCGGAGGCACGGCGCCGACGCCGAGGTTATGCCCTGCGCCGACCGCGACACCATAGCCCTCGGCCGGAAGCTGACCTCCGGCAAGGAATGCTACCCCTGCACGATAACGACCGGCGAGATGGCGCGGGTCTGCATGGCGCACGGGTTCGACCCATCCCGCGCGGCCTTCTTCATGCCGTCCGGCGCAGGGCCGTGCAGGTTCGGCCAGTACAACATGCTCCACCGCCTCGTGCTCGACGACATGGGTTGCCGCGAGGTCCCGATATATGCGCCGAACCAGGACGACGGGCTTTACCATGACCTGGGCGTGGTCGGCGGTTCTTTCGTCCGCACGGTATGGGAGGGCGTGGTCGCGGTGGACCTCCTCACCAAGTGCCTGCACGAAACCCGGCCTTACGAGAAGGACGGCGGAACGGCAGACGCGGCATACGGGAAGATGCTCGCCGAGGTCGTGCGGGCGGTCGAGTCAGGCGGCCTGATGAAGCCGGTTTTACAGGGAATGAGGGAGGAATTCGCGGCCATAGCGCGGACGGACGGGCAAAAACCGCTTATCGGCGTTGTCGGCGAGATATATGTCAGGGGCAACCAGTTCAGCAACGAGAACGCGATACGCAAGGTGGAGGCGCTCGGCGGCGTGGTGTGGCTTGCGCCCTTCGGGGAATGGATATTCTACCAGAACTATACCAACCTCGACAATGCACGGCAGAAGGGCAGGCTCGGCGAATACTTCAACTGCCTCACTGCCAGCTTCGTCCAGAAGCGCATAGACCACGCCTACGCATCGGTCTTCGAGGGCTTCCTTAAGACCCTTCACGAGCCGGAGATAAAGCATACCCTGAAGCTTGCAAGGCCGTACCTGCGGGACACCTTCCAGGGCGAGGCGATACTCAGCATCGGCAAGAGCGTAGACCTCGCGCACAGGGGCGTCTGCGGGGTGCTGAACCTGATGCCGTTCAACTGCATGCCGGGCACAATCGTGACCGCGCTTTTGAAGAAGTTCTCGGACGACCTGGGCGGCTTCCCCTACCTGTCGATGCAGTATGACGGCAACGAGCAGGCCAACGCGGCCACGCGGATGGAGGCCTTCATCCACCAGGCGAAACAGAGGCTCGAAGAGGGAAACTCCGCCGCGCGGAAGGCGGCGTAGAGACGGAGACAGATAAAATAAGGGCCGACGCGACGGCCGGCCCTGCGATTCAACGGCTACATTTTGCCGGTATTTATTTATACCCCGATGCCTTCAAACAGCACGGTGGACAGGTACCGCTCGCCCGCGTCCGGCAGGATGACGACTATGGTCTTGCCCGCGAACTCACCTAACTTCGCAAGCCTCACGGCTACCGCAGTCGCCGCGCCGGAGGATATCCCGCAGAGGATACCCTCCTCTTTTGCGAGCCTCTTCGCCGTCTCGATTGCCTCGGCGTCCTCTACCAGCTCTACCCTGTCCACCATGGTCAGGTCGAGGGTCTCCGGTATGAAGCCCGCGCCTATGCCCTGAATCTTGTGAGGGCCGGGCTGGATGGGCTGGCCTGCGAGGTGCTGGGTAATTACCGGGCTGTTCTTCGGCTCTACCGCTACGGACAGTATTTTCTTGCCCTTCGTTATCTTGATATACCGGGAGACGCCGGTTATCGTACCGCCGGTGCCGACGCCGGACACCAGTACATCTATCCCGCCCTCCGTGTCGCTCCATATCTCCGGCCCGGTCGTGCATTCGTGTACAGCCGGGTTGGCCTGGTTCTTAAACTGCTGGGGAAGGAAATATTTTGCCGGGTCGGACGCGGCCATCTCCTCGGCCCGCCTGATTGCGCCCTTCATGCCCTCGGAGCCGGGCGTCAGTATCAGGTTTGCGCCGAACATCGCAAGCACCTTCCGCCGCTCAATGCTCATCGTCTCGGGCATCGTCAGCGTCAGCTTGTATCCCTTGGCGGCGGCGACATACGCAAGCGCTATGCCCGTATTGCCGGATGTAGGCTCTATTATCTCGACGCCCGGTTTTAAGACGCCGCGTTTTTCCGCATCCCATATCATCGAGGCGCCGATACGGCACTTTACGGAATAGGCCGGGTTTCTTCCCTCGACCTTGGCAAGCACGACGGCCTTCGCTCCGTCCGTAACCTTGTTGAGCCTGACAAGCGGCGTATTGCCTATGGACTGCGCGTTGTCCTGATAAATTCCCGGCATCGCTTACCTCCTGATTTTTTCCACCACCAATAATGCTTCTTCCGCAAACATGTTATCGTTGTCCCTGAGTTCGCGGACCTCGCCCTCAGAGAGGACATATGCCCGGACGATCTTGACTCCCGCCTGCTCCGCCCATTCGAAGAAATCGGCGAGCGTAAACAGGTGGATGTTCGGCGTATCGTACCAGGTGTAAGGCAGGCCCTTCGTCACAGGCATCCTGCCCCGGAGCGCGAAGTCCATGCGCACCCGCCAGTAGCCGAAGTTCGGGAAGGATACGATGCCGCGCCTGCCAACCCGTAGCATCTCCTTGAGTATCTCGACTGGCCTCTTCAGGGTCTGCAGCGTCTCCTCAAGCACAACATAGTCGAAGTTGCTGTCCTGAAAACCCGACAGCCCCTGGTCGAGGTCGGCCTGGATGACCGGGACTCCCTTGCCGATGCATTTGAGCACCGCCTCCGGGTCGAGTTCCACGCCCTGCGCCCGCCTCTTGCCGTGGGCGCTGAGCCTCTCGAGAAGTTCGCCCTCGTTGCAGCCCAGGTCGAGGACCGACACCCCGACGGGCATCTCACGCTCGATTATATCGTCCTGCCACCGGGGCGGCCCTGCCTTCGGGGCCATGTCCATCCGGTTCAAAAGTTCCTTGAACCCTTCGACCGGCAGGCTCAGGAGCGAAGGGTCGATATTTTCTATATTATAGCCGGAAAGCTTGTCCTTCATGGCCGCCTCCTTCCAAGGAAACCGCGCAAAAGCTCGTTTACCTCTTCGGTCTGCACCAGGAACGCGTCGTGTCCGAAATGCGACGGGACATCGACATAGGTGACTGCCTTGCCCACCTTGCAGAGGGCCTCCGAGAACTCCCGGCAATATTCCGGCGGATACAGCCAGTCGGATGAAAACGATACTATCATAACATCGGATGTAATCTTCTTGCAGGCCTCCGGGAGGCTTCCGCCGCCCCATTTCTCGGCCGGGTCGTAATAGTCCATCGCCCGGGTGATGTAGAGGTAGCTGTTCGCGTCGAACCTCTGGACGAATGCCCGGCCCTGGTAGTCCAGGTAGCTTTCGACCTCGAACTCCACCCCGAACCCGAAGTCCGGCTTCTCCTTCTCCCGAAGCTTCCTGCCGAAGGTCTTGTGCATCCCCTCCTCGGAGAGGTATGTGATATGCGCAAGCATCCTTGCGGCGGCAAGCCCCGTGTCCGGCTGGGACTTTTCGTAATAGTCCCCGTCGTTGAAGTTCGGGTCGTTCAGTATGCAGTAGCGGCCCACCGCGTTAAATCCCAAACCCTGGGCCGAAAGCCTCGGGCTGGCCGCAAATACTATCGTCTTTTCCACCCTGTCCGGGAATGCGAGCGCCCATTCGATTGCCTGCTGTCCGCCGAGCGAGCCGCCCACCACCGCGTGAACCCTGTCCACCCCGAGGGCATCCAGAAGCCTTGCCTGCAGCCTCACCCAGTCGCTTACCGTCACGATGGGGAAGGTTGTCCCGTAAGCCTTGCCGGTGGCGGGGTTAATGGAGGACGGTCCGGTGGTCCCGTAACAGCCCCCGAGGAAGTTGGCGCAGACTACGAAGTATTTATCGGTGTCCACTGACTTCCCGGGACCTACGACCGGGTCCCACCAACCCGGCTTTTTCGACCGCCACGCTCTACCGTTTTCCCCCGCGTGCTTGTCCCAGCCCGCCACATGGGCGTCGCCTGAGAGCGCGTGCAGGATTAGTATCGCGTTGTCCCGGGCCTCGTTAAGAGCGCCATAGGATTCGTATTCTACATCTACCGGCCCGAGCGTCCCGCCTACTTCAAGTTCGAAGGGCTCAGCCTCCGTTGCCAGCCTTATGCTCTTTGCTTCCGTCCAGCCGACGGACCCAAGAGCTTCGGGCGGCGTATGCGATTTCTTCTTGGACATTAGCTCTCCGTAATATGAAATTTAAACTATATGATTTATCCTGTCAAGTAAATTTTAAATATATATCCGACAACAATTGTCAGGTATTACCCGACAGGCATAACAAAGTAATATATCACTAATAAAACAAAAATGGAACGGGTTGTTTGGGTAAGGGCGGGGAGGTGCATAACAGGGGGCGGTTCCGGCTGCCGGGCTCTACATCGAAATTGACTTAAACTTAGGAAAATGCTACTGTAACCCATGCTCGAACATCTGAAGAAAGACAAGGTCGCCTTTGCCTCGGCTGTTATAATAATCGCGCTCGTGGTATTTGCGATAATCGCCCCGGTTGTCTCGCCTTACGACCCGCTGAGGATAGACCTCGACCAGCTCCGGGCCGCCCCGTCGTGGGGGCACTGGATGGGCACGGACAATAAGGGCCGCGATATCCTTTCCCGGCTGATTTACGGCACGCGCATCTCGCTTCTCGTCGGCATACTCGCCTCGGCAATGTCCCTCTGCATAGGCGTGCTTGTGGGGATAACCGGGGGCTACATCGGCGGAAAGGCGGACGCGGCGCTCACCGCGCTCACCGACATGGTGATGGCCTTCCCGAGCCTGCTTCTGGCAATCGGCATAACGGTCGTCCTGCCTCCGGGGATATTCACGGTCATGATTGCGCTGGCCTCGGTCGGCTGGGCCTCTTTTGCAAGGCTTTCCCGCGGGATGGTGCTGTCGTTCAAGGAGCAGCAGTTCGTCGAGGCCGCGCGCGCGGCCGGGTGCGGGACGGGCCGGATATTACTGCGCCACATCCTGCCGAACTGCCTGCCGCTTATTATCATTGCGGGCAGCCTGAAGGTAGGGAGTTTCATCCTGTCCGAATCCGCGCTGTCCTTCCTGGGGCTCGGCGCACAGCCGCCGACACCAACCTGGGGCTCGATGATATCGCTTTCGCGCAACTACATCCTGTCCGCGCCGTGGACAGTGGTATTCCCCGGCATCGCAATCGCGTTGACGGTTTTGTCGTTCAATATCCTGGGCGACTCCCTGCGCGACTGGCTCGACCCGAAGATGAAGGTTTGACTATGAAATTCATGAAATTCCTCGCGTTTGCCTTTATCATCTCCGCCTTTTCCATCCCCGCGTTTGCGGACGACGGCCCGCTTACGCTTGCGTTTTTCGGCTCGCGCAACTGCGGCGAATGCCTCGAGATAAAGGATACGCTTCTGAAGCCTCTCGAAGCCCAGTATCCGGGCGTCCTCAAAATCAAATATTACGAGACCGAGGACCCGGAGTCCTTTCAGCTGATGCTGAGCATGGAGAAGCGGCACAAGGTGACAAAGCCTTCCCCACAGGAACTTTATTTCCCGGACGGATTTCTGCTCGGCTATGACGAGATAATGAAGGACACGCGGCGGCTTGTCGAGGCAAGAGTTTCCTGCACGAAGAAACCTTCCGCGCCCCCGGTCGAGGCAGAACGCACGGATACCCGACCGGCTAAAGAGGTAAGACCTCTTCCCGTACTCGCAAACGCCACCGCCCGCAGCATCCCGGTGCCGCCCGCATTTACGGCCACTACCACCTGCGGGGCAATAGCCGAGAACAGCTATGCCGAGGACCTTCAGGCGCGGTTTTCCGAGTTCTCTTTCCTGAGCATCATGGCCGCGGGCGTAATCGAC
>DASXVI010000242.1:0-15219 GCA_036504315.1 Nitrospirota bacterium | reverse complement strand
TACTCGCGGCAGTGCCTGCGGAACTCTCCCGCGGACATCTCTTCCTTTTTGCCCTTCAGGTCCTTGTCCACCTGAAGCTCAATCGGAAGGCCGTGGCAGTCCCAGCCCGGCACATAAGGAGCGCCGAAGCCCTCCATCGTCTTCGACTTGACGACTATATCCTTCAATATCTTGTTGAGGGCGTGGCCGATATGGATATGCCCGTTGGCATAGGGCGGGCCGTCGTGCAGGATGAACTGCGGCCTTTCCCCGTCCATGGCGCGTAGCTTCTCGTAAATCTTTATCTTCTCCCAGAATTCGAGATGCTCAACCTCTCTTGACGCGAGGTTTGCCTTCATCGGGAAGTCGGTTTTCGGGAGGTTCAGCGTAGTCTTGTAATCGGGCGTATTTTCCATTTTCTATGAATCCTCTTGTATTTTAACTTGAAACAGACATAATATCACTTTTACATGATTGATGTCAATGGCGGCGAGCTACATTTGCTTGACAATAACCCTTTGTTTTAGTAGCATTTTGGCTAATTATTAGTTTTCAGGCATAGCGAGCGGTCGGGGAGGCCAAAGTGTTCGGTAAATTAGTCCTCATGGCAACGGCGGGCGCGGCGGGTACGCTGGCGCGGTACTGGGTGTCGGGCTGGATGTACAAACTGCTCGGCCAGAGCTTCGCCTGGGGCACGCTTGCCGTCAATGTTCTCGGCAGCCTGGCATTCGGAGTCATATGGGCGCTCGCCGAGGAACGGTATGCCATCAGCCCTATGACGAGACTGGTTGCGCTGACGGGTTTCATGGGCGCGTTCACGACTTTCTCCACGTTTGCCTTCGAGACTATGAACTATGTCCGGGACAGCCAGTTCCTGCTGGCTTTTGCCAACATCTCGGCAAACTGCATACTCGGCTTCGGGGCAATTGTCCTTGGCGCGTGGATTGCGAGGGTTATCTAAAAAGGAGGCCTGATGAAACTCCCGGAGGCGGCGGAACTTTTAAGGATATTCATAGGCGAGTCGGACAAGGCCGACGGCAAGCCGCTGTATGAGGCAATTGTTATGGCCGCGCGGCGCGAAGGCCTTGCGGGCGCGACGGTCTTCAAGGGGGTGATGGGGTACGGCGCCCACAGCAGGGTGCATACCCACAAGCTGCTGGAGCTGTCCGAAGACCTGCCGGTCGTGGTCGAGATAGTGGACGCGCCGGAAAAGATAGAGGACTTCCTGCCGGAGCTGGACAAAATTATGCAGGAGGGACTTGTAACCGTCGAACGGGCCAAGGTGCTGGTTTACAGGGCGGCAAAAGGATAAATGGGCGTCAGGAAACTGTTAAGGCTCGACAAAAATATATATTTCGCGGGTATGGTAAGCCTCCTGATGGACATATCTTCGGAGATGGTCTACCCGCTCCTGCCTCTGTTCCTCTCAAATGTTCTCGGCGTAAATAAATCAGTAATCGGCCTCATCGAGGGTATCGCGGAAGCCACCGCCAGTATCGTGCGGGTGTTCTCCGGCTGGCTGTCCGACAGGCTTGGCAACCGCAAATGGCTTATGGGTGCGGGCTACTTCATCTCCACCCTCAGCCGCCCCATAATAGCGCTTGCCTCCGGCTGGCATATGGTCCTTGGCTCGCGCTTCATAGACCGCCTCGGCAAGGGAATCCGCACCGCCCCGCGCGACGCGATTATCGCGGACAGCGCCACGCCTGAGCAGTACGGTCGCGCATTCGGGTTGCACCGTTCAATGGATACAATCGGCGCGGTAATCGGGCCGGCCCTCGCGTTCTTCCTCCTCGCGCGCCTAAACAACGACTTCCGCACGGTATTCTGGATATCGATGGTCCCGGGCCTGCTCGCAGTATTGATGATTGTCTTCTTCATCAAGGAAAAGAAGAAGGCTAAGGCGGACCCGAACGCAGCCCCGCCCAAGTTCGAATGGAAGAAGTTCGACAACCGTTTCAAGTTCTTTATCGTCATCACCGCAATCTTCGCGGTCGGCAACTCGTCCGACGCCTTCCTGATCCTGCGCGCGCCGGACCTCGGCGTCCCGGTAGTCGTCATCCCGCTGATGTACATGATGTTCAACGGCATATACAGCTTCTCGGCAATACCTGCGGGCATCGCGGCGGATGCCTTCGGAAAGAAGCGGCTCATCATGGCCGGGTTCGTGCTGTTCGCGCTGTTGTATTTCGGGTTCGGAGCGGCGTCCAAATCGTGGCAGGTGTGGGTGCTGTTCGGGTTTTACGGTTTGTTCATGGGGCTGACGGAGGGCATACAGAAGGCATTCCTGGCGAGCATCATCCCGGCGGATTTCAAGGCTACGGCCTTCGGGATTTATAATACCGCGATGGGCTTGGCGCTGCTTCCAGCCAGCATGGTTGCGGGATATCTCTGGGACAAGGTTTCGCCGTCCGCGCCTTTTTATTATGGGGCGGCTACGGCGGCGGTATCGGCGGGGCTGTTCTTTGTTTATTCGGTGAAGTACGAAGTCAGAAAACTCTAATTTGCCGAAATCAGGACCATGCCGTTCTTCTCCGAAGTCTCCGACTCGGAAACGATAGCGCTATCCCGGACTATTTGAACCTTCAGGCTGCCGTCTTCGCTAACCTTCTTGAATGCAACAGAAACCTCTTCATTGAAACTCTTGTATTCCGCCGGGACAGATCCTTCCACCTTCAGCCATTTTGATTCGCCGTTCGGCGTGACGGTCGTATAGGACCCCGAGAATTGCAAACCGGGCGTGCCGGAAAGACGGATGGTATATTCTATCGGAGCATCCTTCCCGACTGCCCCTCCGACTACCTCGCTGGGAAGTTTGTCTGTTATATTTCCAATCTCTGCCGAAACATTACCCGGTAATATGCCTGAGAGTTTATTTTTAATGGAGTTTACCGACTCGCCCTTGTAAATCGCAATCCCTCCGAGCAGGACTACTGATATTATAAGGCCTGTAATCCAGTTTGGTATCGATATGCTTGGTTTTATCATGAACCCCGTGCCTGCCCTTCTCATTTCTATGAGCGGAAGCACATGGGATTTGCAATGTTTGCAAAGCACGGCGTCAAGCCGGATCATCTCAGCGCATTTGGGGCATTTTCTATGGTCATGGTTACGATAGAACATTACTTAATGCTCCTTTGTTGGAATCAGGATTTCTTAAAATAAAATAAATAGGACAATAATGCAATAAAATAAAAAAGGCGGCCATTTTCTGGACGCCTTCATTTATCGAGCAGTCTCCTTAGTTTGTCGTAAACCTCGCGCCTGTGGCCCACAGCCACTATAAGAACATGTATCTCTTTCTTGAATATCTTGTATACGACCCGGTAGCTTCCCGCCCGATAAGAATGAAGGTCCCTGAGGTTGAGTTCCAGCGGTTTGCCCAACTCCGGGTTTAACGAGATTTTATGCAGTGTTTTTATTATGGCCTGCCTGACGCTGTTGTCGAGGTCCTTGAAATCTTTTGCCGTTTTCGATGTGAACTTAATCTTGTAGGTCACGCAGGACCTCTTCGAACGAAATGAGCTTGCCCTGCTTCTCATCTTCAAGGCCGATCCTTATCGCCTCCATTATCTCCGGGTCGGAGAGTATTTCCAGCGTCTCGATAAGGGACTCGTACTCGTCCACGCTCATCAGCACGGTGGCGGGGACTCCGCCCTTGGATATTGTTATTATCTCGTGCGTCTCGTGAACATCCTTCACGAGTTCTGAAAGGTGGGCTTTCGCCTCGCTAAGGGGTATAGTCCTGGACATTGCTTGTCTCCTATTTGGTCTGAATATTGACTATATTTTAGACCAATAAATTTGACCTGTCAAATAAAAAGGCGGCCATTTCCGGCCGCCTTAAATTTAACAGTTCATCCGCTTACGCTATCCCGTGCTGCATCTTGCAGGCCCGAAGCGCGTTCTTCATCAGCATCATGTTCGTGACGCTGCCGACGCCGCCGGGGACCGGGGATATCGCCGAGGCGACTTCCTTGACATTGTCGAAGTCAACATCGCCGACCGTCCTGGTCTTTGGTTTGCCCTGCTCGTTCAACACCGGGTTGCCGTCCGCATCCTTCACCTGGACGCGGTTGATGCCGACATCTATCACTATTGCGCCGGGCTTTACCATATCCTTCGTAACAAGGCCCGGCCTGCCGGCCCCGACGATGAGTATGTCCGCGCCGAGAGTATGCTTCTGGGTGTTGCCCTTCTGGGAGGTGAACACATGGACATTGCTCGTCGTCGCGTTGCGGTTAAGGGCGAGCAGCATCGCGGGCTTGCCGACGATGTTGCTGTGGCCGACGACTACTATCTCCGCGCCGGTGAAATCCACGCCGAGCCTGTCGAGCATCTCGATGCAGGCGGCCGGGGTCGCCGGTGGGAATATCGGTTCGCCGAGGGCGAGCTTGCCCATGTTGTAAGGGTGGAAGCAGTCTATGTCCTTGTTCACATCGATGCAGTTGATTATGGCGGAGTCCGAAACCTGCTCCGGGAACGGACGAAGCGGGAGGATGCCCGATACGGACTTGTCGGCGTTGAGCCCCTTCACGGCCTCGACGACCGCAGCCTCTGTCGAGTCCGCCGCCGGGTTGCAGTTGACATAGTTGAACCCGACCTCGGCGCAGTTCTTCTCGACCTGCCCGCGGTACATCTTCGCGCCGAAGTTATCGCCAACCAGCAGCGTAGCAATGCCCGGAACGATGCCCCTGGCCTTGAGCGCCTCGACCTCCCTGATGATTTCCTGCTTCAGCTCTTCTCCGATTGCGTTTCCGTCGATAATTTTTGCCGGCATAAACTCTCCTTTCATGTCAGCCATTCGGACGATTCAGCAATTCTACTTTCTACTTCCCCTTTGGCAGTTAAAGGGAGCGCGGCTCCCTGAAAGTGTTTTGTTGCGGAGATGGAAATTGTTTTGCGGGCCATCAAATTCGCCCGGTCGTTCATGAGTAGGATGGATGTCGAGTTGCACCCTAATCCATCCAACTCCTGAATCCCCCGTTCTCAGGGTTGATGTCTCCTCAAACAACATCCATCACCGCCAGTTAACAGCAGCGCAGAATTATCCTATTTTTTCATATGTAATTTTGACGACTTTTTCACGAAGCTCGACGACCTCTCGGACTATCTCCTGCATCGTCCGCCATTTCTCCTCGACGAACGCTGGGTCCTTGATTGAGACGAGGTTGATGCGGACATTCATAGCGGCGGCCTGGACTGCGGCCTCGGCAAATAGCACCGCGACCCCCGCATCCGAAACCGCGCCCTTGTTACCCTTCTCGGCTGCGATAATGCTAGCGCGCGCGACGAGCAGCGATTTGTAGCCGATTTTGAATGGCACCTGCGTGGCCTTTTTAAGGCCGTCCTGGACCATCACATCGCGGTGGGCCTTCTGTTCGTCTGTGTCTTTGGGGAGCTTGTATGCGGCGGACGCCTCAGCGAATGCCTCGGTGTCTTCCTGAAGCAACTGCTGGAGGTCGGAGCGGAGGGACTCCGCAGTCTGGCGGAGCTTCTCGATGTCTTCCTGGACATCGGCGTATTTCTCTTTTCCCAGGGTGAGGCAGCATACCATCCCGACGAGGGCGGCGCTTTCCGCGCCTACGAGCGCGGCGGCGCTTCCGCCGCCGGGTTCGGGGGACTTGGAACTGAGCCTGTCGAGGAAGTACTGCATCGGCTGGGAAATGTACATGCGCCCTCCTGATTATAGCAAGCTAAATTTTTTGTTAATCGGCGTCTTCAAGCCTCTTGGCCGGTTTCTTGTCTGGTGCGTCCGCCGGAGTTGCCTCGGTTGTCACCGCGACAGGCAGGACTGCCTTTTCTACCGGTGTAAACTCGGTCGGGACATTGCCCTTCCTGAACACCTCTTTTATGACCTCGCTGCCTTTTATCGGGAGCAGGCCGGACTTCGAATCTATATCGACGAACTCAATCCCGTCCGGGACCTGGAAGTCGTCGGCCGGATAACTCGGCGCAGCCTGGGTCATGTAGTTGAACCATATCGGCAGGGCGGCGCGCGCGCCTGACTCTCCGTGTCCGAGCGATTTCTGGTCGTCGTACCCCACCCAAACTCCTGTTACGAGGTATGGGGTGTAGCCGACGAACCATGCGTCCTTGTAGTCGTTGGTCGTGCCGGTCTTGCCCGCGACAGGCCTGCCGAGATAAGACGCGAGTTTGCCGGTGCCGCGAGTTACCGCATCCTTCAATATGCTTGTCACCTGGTAGGCGGCGTCGGTCGACATTGCCTCTTGCACTGCGACACCATTCGTTTCGAGCACTTTACCGCGAGCGTCCGCGACGGATTCGATTACGTAAGGCGCGACCTTGTAGCCGCCGTTCGCGAAGGCGCAGTATGCGGCGGTCAACTCCAGCGGCGAGACGCTGCAAGAGCCGAGTCCGAGGGTGAGGTCGCGTGCGAAAGGCCCTGATATTCCAAGCTTCTTAGCGAGGTCGATAACGCTGGCCACGCCGACCCTGTGGAGAAGTTCGATTGTCACGACATTCCGGGACTGCACCAGCGCCTCACGCAGGGTGGTAGGCCCATAGTACTCGCCGTCGTAGTTTCTGGGTTTCCACTTGTCGTCATCGTAGCTCATCGGGGCATCGTTTATCACGGTAGCCGGGGTGAGACCCTGCTCCATCGCCTCGGCATATATAAACGGCTTGAAGGAAGAGCCCGGCTGACGGTGCGCGAGCAGGGCGTGGTTATACTCGTTCTTCTGGAAGTCGCAGCCTCCGACCATAGCCTTGATGCTGCCCAGCCAGGGGTCGAGACAAACAAGCGCAGCCTGCGCGGTGGAGCTTTGCTCCAGTGTAAAGTTTGCGACCTTTGTCTTCTTGTCGAAGCTCTTGACTTTCACCTCGACCACAAATCCCGGTTTTAGTATATCCTGCGGTTTCTTCTTGTCCTTGTTCAGCCCGGCCGCCCACATAAGGTCCTTCGCGGCTATAACCCCTTTGGAGCCGCGCGCGGAAAGATATGCGCCCTTGTCGTCCGTGCGAAGGACGGTTGCCGTCAGGAAGTCGCCCGGCTGGAAAGTAGTCGCGCCGGCGGACGGGTCGTCCTGGAACTTCTCAAGCTCCTCCGGTTTTTTCTTTGCCAGAGGCCCGTGCCATGCCTGCCGTTTGCCGTGGTTCTTGATGCCTTCCTCGACCGCTTTTACCGCCGCCCGCTGGAACCGGTAATTTATCGTGGTTTTTACCGTAAGGCCCTGCATGTAAACCATGTCGGCGCCGTACTTGCCCTCCAGATAAATCCGGATTTGCTCTACAAGATAGGGGGCGGCTTCGTCGCTGGAACGGAGGTTCTTCAGTATCATGGTCTGCGCTGCGGCCTGGTCGGCCTGGCCCTGCGAGATGAACTTTTCGTCCACCATCCGGCCAAGCACCGTCTTCTGACGGTTCCGCGCGGCGTCCATATTGTTGTACGGGGAATAGTTGGACGGTGAGCGGACAAGCCCGGCAATCATTGCCGACTCGCCGAGGGTAAGGTCGCCCACGCGCTTGCCGAAATAGGTCCTTGCCGCCATCTCGCAGCCGTATGCCCCGTGGCCGAAATAGACCTTGTTCAAGTAGAGCTCGATAATCTGGTCCTTAGTCAGCGTCTGCTCAATCTTTCTGGCGAGCAGGGCCTCCTTCAATTTACGGGTAAGGCTCTTTTCCGGCGTGAGGAACAGTACCTTTGCGAGCTGCTGGGTGATGGTGCTGCCGCCCTCCTTCAAGCTCAGAGAGAAAGCGTCCTTAACGAGCGCGCGGACTATGCCCTGGAAATCGAGCCCGCCGTGTTCATAAAAACGGGCGTCCTCGACCGCGACCAAAGCCTTCTTGAGCGTGTTGGGTATCTGGGCGTAGGGGACGAATATGCCCTTGTCCACCTTAATGCGGCCTATCAGGTGGTCGTCCTCCGAAAATATCTGTGTGCCGACCGGCGGCTTGTAGTTTTTCAGGTTGGGTATCTGCGGAAGGTCGTTATTTACGGATGTCAGTATCGCGTAGCTCGCCCCGGACGTCACTGCAATAACAGAGACAATGACGAGCAGGGCTACTTTCAGCTTTATAAAGGGACGGGCTTTTCTCAAAAAAACCGATGAAGGGCGGGAATTTCTATTTGGCATTTCAATTACCTTTGCTTAAAAATAAAACGCTGTTAGGAAGTAGCCATCTTAACACGGTGTAAAAACTAAAAGCAAACAAAAACGCCCCGTGAACGACAGGGCGGAATTTCAAAATATGCGAGAAAGCCACTCGGGTGGTTCGTCAGCCGGGCCGCCATATTAAGGGCCAGCCTTCGGCTGACGCCCCGAAGAATGGCGACCCTTTGCCGCCCACCCGAGCGGATTTCTTTAAAGCCCAAAGCGCAGAGCTTTTATCTCCTCCAGCGCTCAGACGGCGTGTTCGAGACCCGGAAGGTCGTTTCCCTCGTGTCGCCTGCGTTGTCCGTCTCGACTACCATCGTAACGACGTAAGTGCCGGCTTCGGCATCCTCCGGGAGCCTGATGGGCACGCTCGAAGTCCATGTCCCGCCTGCCTTCCTGACGGTAACCTCCGGCTTGGCAACCAGCTTGCCCTCGAACCGGACCTCGCGTACCTCATGGACCATCTGCGGCCTGCGAGTCGCGGTAAGGATGGTGTAGGTGGCCGAGATGTTGACATCGTCGCCAGGCCTTACTATCTTCGGGGCGGAGGACGCGTCCTCTATGCGGAGCAGGTCCTTGACATGTTCCTCATAGTTATAGTCGTAAACCTGAGCCGCGGACTGCTCGGAACGCTCCTGACGGTAGTTGGTGTCGCCGATGGAAGCCCCGGCAAGCCCGCCGAAGATGCTGCCCACTACCGCGCCTTGTCCGGCATTGCCGCCGAAGCTGCCGAGTATGCCGCCAAGTATCGCGCCCGTTACCGCGCCGACGCCCGCGCCTGTCGTGGTATACTCCGCCTGGCGCTGGGATGCGCAGCCGAGCGTCCCGGCAAGGAGCATGAAGGCGGCTAATACCGCAAATAAACGCCTGAACATAATATTACCCCCATTAAACCGTTATATTTAATTTTACTCCCGCGAGGGGATGAAGGTCAAGGGCTGCGGGTATTTTAAATGGCGGGTTTGGATGCAGGGCCGCCGGTATCGCCATCCGATGGGCCTTCCGGCGGACTGGCGGCCTCACCGGACGAAGTACCTGTATTCTCCTGATGCTCTGCCGGGATAGTGGTCTCCATTGGGGCGTCGCCGCCGGGTACGGGCTCGACCGGGGAACCTGCCGGGGCTTCGTCTGAATGGAAAATATGCCAGCCGTGCGGCGGCATATGGATTCTGCGGTCGAGATAGAACACCGCAAAGCTCGAACGGGCAATCAGACCGATATACATCTGGAAAAGCACTCCGAGAAACACCAGGGGCACCATCCCGACCGCCAGCAATGGGCGGTTCTCCGGCGTTGCGCCGAACGGGACCGAGAAGAGGTTGCCGACGATGTTTGCCACGAATACGAGCGAGAACATGAACAAGGCAAAGAGCAGCGAATCCCAGAAATGGATTTTTATGAAATGGTAGGACATGGAGATGGCCTCGAAAGCATGCTTCCTCTCCCCGACAAGTATTATGCCTGAAAAAGTCCAGCCCGCATAAAGGATGAACAAGAAGAGAAGCCCGGCCAGTATGCTTAATATTATGAAAGGCACTCCGAGCCCGAATGCGAGCAAGCCCCTCCCGGCATCTTTCAGAGGTATCAGTATTGCTTCGAAACCGACGCCGACCGCCGCAGTGAGGACCAGAAGGACGGCCAGCGAGAAGAGGCCCCACACAATATACAGGCCGAGCATCGAGACCGACGAACGCCGGGCCGAGGCGAAGAAGTCGGGGGCCGTAAAGCCCTTTGTCTCCCCGCGCGCAGTGTCCATGATGCAGCCGAGGTTGCCGGAATGGACGAACGCGGTAACATAGGCGGCTATGACCATGAATATGATGACAAAGAAGACCCCGGCCGCCATCAGCGAGAACGAAGCCCCAAGGAGGGCCGGTATCTTGTCTTCGGTCAGGCCCTGAAACCCTGCCGGAAGAGACCCCAGGGTCATCAGGGTAAAGATGAGCACAAATACGAAAAACACGGCGACAAGCGTAAGCCCCGCCGCAAACTGGGTAAGCAGGACCCACAGGTTGCGGTTAGCCGTCTCGAAGCCTTTCTTTATTATCTCGAAATATCCCAATTGACACCTGTCCCGTCTTCTATTTGGATGAACCTTCTGTATATTTGTGCCGGAGCACTTTGTCCGCCGCCATTACCGACTGGACATCTTTTCCGGATATTTCCCTGGAATACTCTCCGCCCTTGTCCCGTTTCAGCTTTATGCCGGGCTGCTGGGCCTCCTGCTTCCTTATGCCCTCAAGCGGCCGGGGCTCCTCGACTTTGATAGGCGAGAGCTTCGGCGGTTCCTGCTTCTCCGGCTCTTTTGCGCATGAAACTGTTAGGGTTGCGGCAATAAGCGTGGCCGCGAGGATGGATAGCCGCAAAAGAGGTCTCCCGACGCAAAAGTGGCGGCCTTTTAGCCGCCATAGAAAGATAAATCCAACGGGGTTAATTGTCAATGAATTTCTTATGTTTCCGGGCCCGGTTTGTCTAATCCTCGTAAGCCACAACCCGGATGACGCCCTGGGTCTCGCCCTCGGCCCCGGTCAGTACCGCGTCGCTCACCGAAATAACCTTTGAGATATTGTTATCCTTCAGGAATTTATTCACTTCGTCGTCGAGGACATGGAGCTCCTTCTGGGTTTCGAAGATTTTGAGCACCTGTCCGAAAGTTTTGACCTTCGCCATTGCCTATTCCTCCTTCCAGCTTATCGCCTCGACGGGGCAGCTGTCTATTGCTTCCTGTATCTTTTCCTCGGTTTCGCCTTTCGGATTATAGGCGTAAGCCTTTTCGTCTTCGTCGAATTTGAATGTGCCCGGCGCTATTTCCGGGCATAACCCGCAGCTTATGCAGGCGTCTTTGTCTACAACCGGGGTCCGTGCCATAGAAGTTAATCCTCCTTGGTTGAGGGGAGCATTCTTTTTAATAATTATATCATAAGTTACTTGCGATGCATCAGGTCGTACAGGACGGGCATTATGAGAAGGACAAGCGGCAGTTGTACTACCAGGCCGGATATTATAGCAACTGCAAGAGGCTGCTGCATAGAAGAGCCTTGCCCCAGCGCGAAAGCGAGGGGCAGAAGCGTGAGGATAGCCGCGACCGTCGTCATGGCGATGGGCCTCATGCGGTTTTTACCGGCTAATACAAGGGCGCTCCTCCTGTCCATGCCTTTTGACAATTCCTGAAATTCCGAAAAATAAAATATGGCCACTTCGGTCACGATGCCAATGATCATGGTCATGCCCATCATGGCTGATATATTCAGTTCAATCCCGCATACCCACAACCCTGTAAAAACCGCCGAAACGGACAACAGCGGCATAAGTATGATTGAGGTAGCGACCCTGAAGCGCTCGTAAAGAAAAAGGAGCAACAGGAACACCAGCGCGACCGCCGCGCTGAATACGGCGATCAACCCCTTGAACGCGATACGCTGCTGCTGGTATAGCCCGCCCAGCTCAAAATACGCGTCCTGAGGCATGAAGCCCGGCTTGACCAATACCGTATTCACATCCTTTACAACCGAGCCTAAATCACGGCCGCTGATGCGCGCGGTTACAGCCGTCATCCGTTTGAAGTTTTCCCGGTTTATCTGCGGCTGCCCGCTAATGTTCTCCAGAGTGGCCACCCGCTTAAGCGGGAATATATGACCGTCGGCTGCGCGTATTTGCAGATCGTCCAAATCTCTTTCGGTTTTCCGCAGGCCCTCCGGTATCCAGACCCTGACGCCGACCATCTTGTTGCTGGTCTGTATCTGGGTAGTGACTGTCCCGCTGAGGAGGTCGCCCAGCGTCTTTGTAACGGCTTCGGGGTCTACTCCCTCCATCGCGGCCTTGACCCTGTCTATGTGTACCTCGGCCGCGTCTCCGGCCGGGTTTATCCCGTCCCGGACATCCACCACGCCAGGGATTTTGCTTATTGCCTGCGCCGTCTGTTGCGCAAGCGCGCCGAGCTTTTCTTTATCGTCCGAAAAAATCTTTATTTCGACAGGTTGTGGCACGGCGGTGAGGTCGCCGATGAAATCCTCCATCAACTGGGCCATCTCTATGTCCAGGCCCTGAACATTATGCTCGACCTTCCCCCTTATATCGTCCATCACTTCATCAATCGGGCGGCGAGGCTGGGGTTTGAGCCGGATAAAGAAATCCCCTTCATTCGCTTCTGTAAGGCCACCCCCAAGCGCTGTCCCTGTCCGCCGGGAATAAGTCTGCACCTCCGGCGTCTCTTTTAAAATACCCTCAACCTGATGAAGCAACCGGTCGGTTTCCGACAGGGCTGTCCCCGGCTCCGTGCGGTAATCGAGTATAAAACCGCCTTCGTCCATTGAAGGCATGAACCCGGAACCTACATATTGATACGCGATAAACCCTAAAATCAGCAGGGGCAGCACAACGGCCAGGATGAGCGCCGGCGTTTTCAACAGTTTTCCCAGCAGCAGCCCGTACCGTACATGCACCCAGTCTGTGAGTCCCCCCCCCTTTCCCTTGTCGGCGTCGTTTTTGTCAAGCAGGCGTTCCGCCAGTATCGGTATTGCAAACCAGGTCATCAGGAAAGATATAACGAGCGCGGCCGCCATCGTGAGGGACAAGGCCTTGAAGAAAGCGCCGGTAACCCCGCTTAGAAAAGCCAGGGGTATGAATATAATCACCGTCGAGGCGCTTGAACCCGCGAGCGGGTGGGTGAACTCATCTGCCGCCTTTGCTATATTTTCGGAATGGAACCCTTCCCGCGCTCCGACGCGGCGCATGATGTGTTCGAGCATTACGATGGCGTCGTCGATAATAAGCCCCACCG
Organism: Nitrospirota bacterium; assembly: GCA_036504315.1. Lineage (GTDB taxonomy): Bacteria > Nitrospirota > JACRHJ01 > JACRHJ01 > JACRHJ01 > DASXVI01. The sequence continues at coordinate 2,343 of DASXVI010000242.1, read as the reverse complement.
CCGCCGCCATGCCTCCCAGAGTCATTATGTTAAAGCTCATATTCAGCACGTAAAGCATCACTACTGTGGCCGCGAGCACCGCCGGGACGACTATTATGGCAACCATCGTGAGCTTCAGGCTGCGCATGAACAGGAACAGTACGAGGGCGGCAAGCACGACGCCTATCAGTATCGCGTCCCGGACGCTGGCGGCGGAATCGACTACAAGCAGGCTCTGGTCATACCAGTTAGCTATCGAGACGCCTTTGGGCATCCTCGGCCCGAAGGCGTTCAACTTGTCCTTTATGTTCTTTGAAATCTGCACGCTGTTGCTGCCGGGCTGCTGGAATATCTGGAATAATACCGCCTCCCTGCCGTCCGAGTTGACCTTTATCCATTGCGGCACCGTTGAAACGGCGACCGTCGCGACGTCATCCAGCCGGACAACACCGTTAGCCCCTGTTTTCAGGATTGTCCGGCGGATATCGTCAATGCTCTTAAGCCTGGTGTCCGATACGACGAGATAAAGCTTATAATTGTCTTCCAGCCTGCCTACCGCGTCCACAACATTAGCTGCGCTGAGGGCTTGCGCTATGTCGGTGGCAGCCAGCCCGTATGCCTGGAGGCGGAACGGGTCTACCGTAACCCTGTATTCCTCCTGGTCGCCCCCGATTATCTCCACCCTGGCGACGCCGTCCACACCTGAAAGGATAGGCCTGATTTCATACTGCGCGAGGTCCCGGAGCTTTGTAAGCGGCACCGAAGGGGATGTAAGGCTGTAGGCTATAATGGGGAAAGACGAGGTGTCCATCCGCAGGGTTGTGAAAGAGGTATTTGCAGGCAGGGAAGGGAGTATCCGGGCGGTCGCGGCGTTTATCTGGAGGGTTGCGGCCGTCATATCGACGCCCCAGTCGAAATCTATGGATATTTCGGCGCTGCCGCGGCTTGTCGTGGAGCGGACATTGCGCACGCCGGGGACGAGACGGACCGCTTCTTCAACGGGGTTGGTTACTTGCAGCGCCATCTGCTCCGCGGGACGGTCTCCGGCGTCCAGGGATACCTTTACGCGGGGAAAATCCACATTGGGAAAAAGGGTGACCGGAATATTAAAGGCGGAAACAATACCCGCCACGGCCAGAACAAGCACCAGGAATATGATGGAGCGGCGATGAGACTGGACCCACTGGCCAAATTTCATTTGTATTCCCTTACCTTCATCCCGTCCTTCAGTTCATAGTTGCCCTCCACGACTACCGGAAGCCTGGGGTCGAATTTGCCGGATATGCTTTTCAGGCCGTTATTCTCCGAGTCGCTTACAACGCTTACCCTGTGCGCCGCCCCGCCTGATACTTGATAGATGAAAGCGCCGCGGTCATCCGCCAACACCGCGTTACCCGGCACCGCCCATGCCTTCCGGCTTGAGATGCTTATAATCCCGCGCATGCGCATACCCGGGAACAGGGACTTGCATTGCCTGCCCTTGAGGCGCACGACCGCGTCAATCAGCTGAGTCTGCGGGTTGATCATGTTCATCACTTCATCTACCCTGGTTTCTGTCGGACAACCTACATTGAACACGGACGCGAGGAGCACTGGCATTCCGGGCTTTATTTTGGCGCTGTCCTCCGGCTCGATGCCGAGCTGCACCCGCAAGGCATCGGTGCGGGCAAGCTGCATTACCACCGTGCCGGGCTGGACTATCTCACCCTGGGCGACCGGGATGCTGACCACAAAACCTTCGAAAGGCGCGCCCACCTTTTCGACGGCTGTTCCGGCGCCTATCTTTTTCTGGGTCTCGAACGCCGCTTCGGCCTCAATGAGAACCTTCCTCGCGTCGGCGAGCTGGGACTGCGTAGCCATTTTTTCAGCCGCCAAAGTTTCGGCTCTCTGAAGCTCCTTCCTCGCGTAATCCAGCGTGTCCGCCGCTTGCTTGTAGCCTTGGGAGGCAGAAGGGTCGGTCGCAAACTCGATTATTTCAGACCCCCTCTTTACGAGCTGGCCTTGAGTCGTCAATATTTTTGAGACGCGGCCGGCGCGTGGAAAATTTATGACGGTGGCGCTGCCGACATCCGGGGTTATTATGCCGTAGCCGGTCAGGGTTTCGGTGAAAGTATGCTTTGTCATGGCACTGGTCCTGACCTTGGCGGATGAGTCGTCAGACGCACTGGCGACGCCGGCAAAGCTGTAGAACAACAGCGACCCTGCGCAGATAATTATATTCAGGATGTTCACGGATTTTTCTCCCCGGCTATTTTAGCTGGTATTTCACCGCCCACGAGGGTCTGGATTTCGACGGCCTGTTCCGCCTTCGACTCTTCAAGCCCTATCGCTTCAACCCGTTTGGCATACAGGGCGGACAACATG
>DASXVI010000241.1:0-8476 GCA_036504315.1 Nitrospirota bacterium | reverse complement strand
GGCGGGACTTTACCGCGTCCGTAAGCCGGAGTTTGAGCTCAGCTCCAAATTCGCCCGACTGGTTCCCGATGAATTTATACAGCAGGTCGAACGCCTCGTTCACCCGCGCCGATACCGAGTCCTTCTCGAACACGAGCTGGCCGGTTATCAGACCCAGCCATACCTGTTCCTTCTCGTTTGAGCGCTTGCGGGAGCGCAGCCGGTTCGCGAGGAACGGCAGGGCGCCCTTATCCTTTCCTTCGCGCCTGTGGTGTAGCCGCCCCAGCGTCTTCAGCATCCCGAGCCTCGATGCACGGCTGCCGAAATAGCTCGTCGCGCCGTCTTCGAGGTTGTGGCCCTCGTCGATTATCAACCTGCTGTAGCCCGGCAGGATGGCCATGTCAGCGCCGCCCCCCATCTCAGCGCGGAGCGCGATGTCCGCGAGCAGGATGTGGTGGTTCACCACGAGCAGGTCGGCGGATGCGGCCTCGCGCCTTGCGCGGAAGAAGAAACAGTGCGAGAAATGGCTGCACCTGAGGCGCGAGCAGAAGTCGGACTCGGAGGACACCTTCTCCCATAGGTCGTCGGTCGGGATGAAGCCCAGGTCGGACCGGCTTCCCTCTTTTGTGTTGAGCGACCAGGCCGCGACGCCGTGGAGGTCGGCCTTCTCGCCCTCCTCAAGGAGCAGGTCCTCCTCGGACAGCGCCAGGTCGAGCTTGCGCAGGCAGAGGTAATTGCTCCGGCCCTTGACCAGCACCGCCTTGAATGGGTCGGCAAAAGAGCGGCCCAGCATCGGGATGTCTTTTTCGATAAGCTGTTCCTGAAGGTTTATCGTATTCGTAGAGATGACGACTCGCTCGCGGTTTTTCAGGACCCAGAAAAGCGTCGGGACAAGGTAGGCCATGCTCTTGCCCACGCCGGTCCCGGCTTCGAGCGCGGCGATTTTGTCCTCGTTGAAGGCCCTCGCAAGCTCAAGCGCCATCTGCACCTGCCCGGGCCGCGGCTCATACCCGCTGAGGGAGCGGGAAACCGCGCCTCCCTCGGACAGCGCCTCGCGGACAAGCTCGTAGTCAACGGGCTTTAGCGCCTCTTTGGCAAACGGCTCAACGACTGCGTAAACCTCGTCGGCGAAGTTGTTTATGATAAAGAAGCCTACCCCGCGCGAACCGAGTTGGGAAGCGACTTCGAGGTCCGGCTTGGACGGCGTTAGAAGGCCGGTCGGGTGGTTGTGGATGACGACATCGCCGACGGCTGCCTCCTGCGCGAGCGCGGGCACCTGCGACTCGTCGCCCCGCGCCATCACTACCGCTCTCGCCACGCGTCGGTCGTCCCCGCAGATTCCGAGGAAGAATACCTCGTTCCCGCCGGCCTCGTGTATGATTTTCTTCATATATTCCGCGGTCTGCGGAGTCAGGTATTTATCTATTTCAGGCATAAGGGGAATTTTAGTTTAAGGCCGGTTGTAAGTCAATCGATAAGGGAGTGTATTAAAGGAAATAAATTTATAAAAAAGCCCGGCGGTTGCCGGGCTTTCCTTTACTGTTTATATTGTAACCAGCTCGTAGTCGCTGACGCCGAGGCCGAGCCGTTCGGCTTCGGACACCTGTAAGTCGAAATTGCGCGGGTTCACTATCCGCATCACATCATCGCCGGACTTGCATGCGCGGTCGGAGGCGACCGACTGGGGCAGCGGGTCGGCGCTCCTGAGCATCTGGATTGTCGCCTTCTCGATTGCAACAATATCGTCGGAAATCAGTATCCCCTGGTCCTGGAGCATTGGCGTGTCGCAGGACGGCATGCAGTCGCACTCCGGCTGTATCTCGTGCATGAAATTTACATAGATGACCTTGCCGGGCTTGAAGGTGGACAGCACCGCCTTTGCAGACTCCACGAGCGACTTCTGAAAGGTAGTGTCGTCCACCGGGAGCGTCAGCCCGCCGGTCGGGCATACCCTCGCGCACCGGCCGCACGACCAGCACACGCCCTGGTCTACTGTAAATTTGTTGTCCACGAAGGTTATCGCCCCTTTCGGGCAGACATTCTTGCACTGGTCGCAGTAGATGCAAACCTCCGCGTTCCATGACAGCGGCACCTCGCCGTGCGCGTGCATATGGCCCCGGCCCTTCTTCCAGCCGCCCGTCCTGTGGCTTGCGGATACCCCGCCCATCGCAAGGTTCTTTATCGCCCCGGCGTAGCCCGCCTGGATATGGCCTTTGATATGCGAGCAGACGACCATCGCCGGGACATCGTGTATCACGGACGCCACGGCTATCTCGCCCAGTATCTCGCCCGCTTTTACAAGTATGCTGTCGTTGCCGTACAGGCCGTCCCCGAGGATGACCGGCGCGTTAACGGATAAGTGGTTGATGCCGTTCTGGTTGGCGACTTCGAGGTAGTCCAGGCCCATTATTCGGACGGTATCGGTGACGAACGGCTTTGCGCCGCCCGCCTTCAACGCGTCCACGACCTTGCGCAAAAATACCGGCCTGACTACCCTGTGCGCGCCGTCCGAGCCGAAGTGCGTCTTGACCGCGACCCATTCGTCCTTTGCAAAGCGCGCGAGCAGCCCGCTCTCCGTCAGCATCCTCTCGAACCGTCCGAGCGCGCTCTGGTTGTAATCCCATTTAAGACCGCGCGCGGTCGTAAAAAATACCTTGGGCATACGAAGCCTCCGTGAATGATTAGTTGAATATGCGGTTATAAATATCCCTGACAGCTTTTGCAATCCGCGAGTAATCGTTAAAAAGCCGGTCGGCGGCTTCCGGCCCGTGAACGGCATAGCCCATGCGCGAGGCGAGTATTTCGAGCTTCACCCGGTCGTCGGGTATCAGCGTCTCGGGCTGGCTTGTCGTTATCCTCAGGCGCGACTCAAGCTCTTTTAAGAACGCGTACATCCCGGGGAGTTCGTCCCCGCCTTTGAGCAGCCCCTTTGATATTATAACGCCGAGCGTCGAGGCCGTATCCGGGTTGAGCAGTTCGGGGCATTCCGGCCCCTTCGTAAGCTGGATATACTGGACTATGAACTCTATGTCGAGGAACCCGCCCCTGCCGTGCTTTATGTGTATCCCGCCGCCCTTACCCGGCCGTCCAAGCTCCCGCTCGATCCTCTCGCGCATACTGCGTACTTCCTGCCGGATTAGTTCTTCATCCCTGGGTTTGCCGAGGATATTCAGCCGAAGCGCGTCGAAGGCTTCTCTGGCCTTTGCATCGCCTGCAACCGCCCGTGCGCGCGTCAGCGCCTGGAGTTCCCATACAGAGGCCGCAGAGCCGTAATAACGGGACAGGCCCTCGATGGTATGCGCGAGCACCCCTTTGGAGCCTCCGGGCCGAAGCCTCGTGTCCACGCGAAAGACGAAGCCCGAGCGGGTGAGGGAGGAGAGCGCGAAGATGACGCGCTCGGAAAGCCGCGCATAAAATTCCTGCCAGCCTATCGCGCATCCCGTACCGGCGCTGTCCGGCTCATGGTATACGAAAATTATATCGAGGTCCGAGCCGTACCCCAACTCCCCCGTGCCCAGCTTGCCGAAACCCGCGACCGCGATCCCTGTCGCAGGAGTTTCGGGCATTGGGTACTTTGTGCGCATATCCTCCTCGGCGATTTTAAGCGCCTGCTCTATCACTACCTCCGCCAGAGAAGTAAGGTCGGCGGATACCGACCTGTAGCCGGGGTTCGTGAATATGTCGCGTATGCCGATGCGCAGTTCTTCCTCGTGTTTGAACCGCCGCAGGATATCCATCTTGTCGGCAAACCGCTCAACTTCCGCAATCTGGCGGGACAGCTCGACGGACATCCCGGCCCGTGTGGTCATCAGGCCTTCGTTGCTCTTTAACAGGAAGTCGGACAATTCCGGCTGGGAAATCAGCATCCTCGAAAAATATTCGCTCGAACCGAAGAGGCGTGTAATCTGTCCGGCCGCATGGGGCTTCTGCGTTATGAGGTCGTGCATCGCCTCGCGTGAGCCGAAGGCTGTAATGAAGGATTCGAGGTGGTTGAGCGCCATGTCCGGGTCCGGCGCCGCAGAGCAGCCCTTCAGAAGTTCCGGCAGTATCTTCATAAACTGAGTCCTCGCCCGAGGCGTAATCGATGATGAAGACGAGCCGTCGCGCAGCAGCAGGATGTTCCGGTACGCCTTCTGCGGGTTTCTGAAACCGCTCCTCTCCAGCACATCGAAGGCCTCTTCCGCCGTGGCCTCTATGGAGGTGATGTAGTCGAAGTCCTCTTCGGCCTCGCCGGCGGGCGCGGCATTCTCTGTCAGCAGGCCGTCGTAGATGCTGCGGACTCGCCTGTTATAGGTATCTAGCTTCTTGAAGAAGATTTCTCCGGCCTTCTTATCGTCCTGGTCGCGGAAGCCCATCCTGCGAGCGAGCGCGTCGATGTCCTTTTCGGTCCGGGCAAGCGAGTGGGTCTGCCGCTCGTCCACGACCTGGAGCCGGTGCTCGGCAAGCCGGAAGAACTCGTAGGCGCGGGACAGCTCCTGCTGCTCCTCGAATGTGATAAGCCCTTTGAGCGCAAGGCGGTGGAGCGCCTTCAGGGTGGACTTCTCCCGGATGCCCGGTTCGCGTCCGCCGTAGAGGAGCTGGAGCGCCGAGATAAAGAACTCGACCTCGCGTATCCCGCCGAAGCCGCGCTTTATGTCAATCTCCTTGGCGGCCCGGGACAGCCCTGCCCTCTCGATGCGCTGCTTCATGTCGCGTATCTCGCCGATGGAGCCGTAGTCCAAGTATTTGCGGAATATGAACGGGTGTATCATGTCGAGGAATTTGCGGCCAAGCGCCATGTCGCCCGCGCACGGACGCGCCTTCAAAAGCGCGGAGCGCTCCCATGTCTGGCCCCAGGACTCGTAGTATATCTCGTAGCCCTGCAGGCTCTGGGCGAGGTCGCCGCGCTCTCCCTCGGGCCGCAGGCGCAGATCGACGCGGAAGACGATTCCGTCAGCCGTCTTGTCGCCGATTAGCCTCCCGACCATCTCGCCAAGCCGGACGAAGTACTGGTGGTTGGTTATCTTCTGCGGGCTGTCCTCAGGGGATGTGTCGGAGAGGTAGATGTACATAAGGTCGACATCGGACGAGAAGTTAAGCTCGCGCCCGCCGAGCTTGCCCATCCCGATAATGGTGAACGGGCAGCGTTTCGGCTCGCCGTCTTCGCCGATATACAGCGGGACGCCGTACCTGTTGTCGAGGTCGGTCTGCGCGACCCTTAGCGCGGCCTCCATTGCCGCGTCCGCAAGGTTCGAGAGTTCGAGAGTCGTCTCCGCGACATCGGCGCGGCCCATGAGGTCGCGTACTGTTATCCGCAGGAACTCGCGGTACTTGAACTTGCGCAGGCGGACGGTCGCTTCCGCAACTGTGGTTCCCGGCGGACATTCGGCGAGCAGCTCATCGTGCATGTCCTCTTTCTCGCGGGGCGCGTCGAGCCTGCCGGAGGCGAGAAGCCATGTAAGCAGCCGCTCGGGGTCGGACGCTACCGTTCGGGTGAGGAACTGCGAGCAGGCAAAAAGAGGCGCGAGCAGTTTTACCCCGTCGGGGTTGAACGAGAGGAGCGACAGGAAGGACTCGCGCGGTCCGCAAGAGGATGAGACCCGCTCGAAGTTGTTAAGGGAGGTGTCCGGGTCAGCCGACTGCGCGCAGGCCTTCAGCAGGGAAGGCGCGATTGCGCGGATGAGCGGGTCGGTTACGCCGTCGAGGATAAGCCTGCAGTTTGCAAGTGCGCGCACCGGGTCGGCAAACCCCATCGCCGTCAGTTCCCCGCGTGCCGCTGTTTCGTCTTTCTCAATTAATTCGAAGATGTCCACCGGAATAAATTACATTACCCTGTTATCTGCATAAGCACGACTGTGATGTTGTCCTCGCCGCCCTTTTCGTTCGCCTGCCGGATAAGCTCGTCTGCGGCCGTCCTTATATCCCCTGCAGCGCCGCCGATTATCCCGGCCATCTCCGCATCCGTCAGCATCCCGGACAACCCGTCGCTGCACAGGACATAAATCTCGCCCGGCCTCGCGTCCCGGGAGGTCATATCGACGGCTACCGTAGGCTTTGTGCCGAGTGCGCGGGTGATGATATTGCGGAGCGGGTGGACGCGTGCCTGCTCCTGCGTGATAACGCCGGACAGGATGAGGTCTTCTACATAGGAGTGGTCGGGAGTGAGTCTGACTATGCCGCCGCCGGTAAAGAGGTAGACGCGGGAATCGCCGACATGCGCGATGTGTACCCTGTCGCCCTCCGCAAGGACGGCGACGATTGTAGTGCCCATGCCCTTCTGCTCGGCACGCTCCTGGGCGCGGCGGTAGATATCCTGGTTGGCGAGCGTAATTCCGGCGACCAGCCGGTTTGCGGAGGTCGAAAGCTCCGGGTCCGGGATAATCGGCCAGTCGATCGCGTCCTTGCCCTCGGTCTCGTTTATGAACCGGTGGAGGATGTCCACGGCGGCCTGGCTTGCGACCTCGCCGGCGGCGTGTCCGCCCATGCCGTCCGCCACGACGAAAAGGCCCAGGGCCTCATAAATCCCGAGGCAGTCCTCGTTATGGGCGCGCTTCCTGCCGATGTCCGTCCTGCCAGCCGCCGAAATCCTCAAAAGCCGCCTCCAAGTTTTACAGGTCTTTAATTCTATTCCGCAAGTGTCCGTAAAGTCAAGGAACAAAAATTTCGTACATTTGGTGCTTGACAAGCGTAAAATTAGTTGACTATAATTTAACACAGTCAAACTTTTTTACGCTACACTTTGAGGAGGTAGTAATATGTACGAGGAAAATCCGAAGATACCTGTAAACCTGCTGCCGGAGATATACCAGGACATAGTCGAAGCAGTCGGCCTGGATGCCGCCCTTGCGCTTGGGAGGGAGTTCGGGGGCATGAGCCTTTACCTGCCTAAGATGGAGACGGCATGCAGGAGCTGGCGCGACCAGAATATCAGGAAGGAGTTCACCGGGGCGAACATCGCCCAGCTATCGAGAAAATACCATCTGACTTCGGCCCGAGTGAGGCAGATACTCGGGCTGTCGAAGGCAAAAATCTCTTGACAACAGTAGGAGATATAACATATTATCGGAATTGGTTCAGACCTATTCGTGAGGCTTCGCGCGGGCGACCGCGCCAGGCCCACCGCTATTTTTCCCGGCTGATAAAATCTGCCTCCTTGAGAATTCAGATGACCATAACCGATGTTTTTGAGACATATAAGGAAGACTTAAGGCAGGTGGAGACGCAGATAGTCCTGCATCTGGGTTCCCGCGCCGAAGTCGTGAAGCATGTCGGCGAATACCTGCTCTCAGGCGGAGGCAAGAGGATACGCCCGCTCCTGCTTATGATTGCGGCCCGCCTCGGTGAGGGCGCCGGAGGACTTAACGGCGGGTTGGAAAACGCGCTGAAGATGGGCGCGATGGTCGAGTTTATCCATACCGCCAGCCTCCTGCACGACGATGTCGTTGACGGCGCGGACATAAGGCGCGGACGCGCCTCGGCCAACGCGGTATGGGGCAACCAGGCCATCGTGCTTATCGGCGACTACCTCTATTCCAGGGGCATCCAGGAGGCCATACTTATCGACAACCAGCGCATCGTCGAGTCGCTCTCCCGCGCGACGACCGCAATGTCCGAGGGCGAGATACTCCAGCTTCAGAAGTCTGGCGACCCGGAGATGACCGAGGAAGATTATTTCGAGATAATCGAGGCCAAGACCGCGGCGCTTATTTCTTCGTCGTGCCAGATTGGCGCGGTGCTCGGCGGGATGCCGCCGGAGAAAGACGAGGCCCTTGCGGGCTACGGGCTGGATTTGGGCCGCGCATACCAGTTGCTCGACGACGCGCTCGACTATACGGCCCGTCAGGACAAGCTCGGCAAGACTCTCGGCAAGGACTTAGGCGAGGGCAAGCTCACCCTGCCGCTCATCCACCTGCTGACGAAGAGCCAGCCCGCCGAAGCTGTCAGGATAAAGGACATAATCGCGCGCAAGTCGCAGGACAAGGAAGACCTGGAATACATACTCTCGCTGATGCGCGAGTACCGCTCTATAGAATTTGCGGTGGACCGCGCCAAGAGCTATATCGAAAGCGCAAAGGCGCGGCTTGCGGTATTTCCAGCCGGGCCGCACAAGGACGCGCTCTGCGCCGTCGCGGACTATGTAGTGGAAAGGGAGATGTAGAATGGCAAAGGGCCTCGAAGGTAATGAGGACCTGCACCCCGTAATCCAGCTTGCCAGGGACGCGATTGAGGGCTACCTGAAAGAGGGCAAGCATATTTCCCCGCCCGAAGAACTTACCCCAGATATGCGCGAGAAGGCCGGAGTGTTCGTCTGCCTGAAAAAAGACGGCGAACTTCGCGGCTGCATCGGCACTTTCCAGCCTACCACAGACAGCATTGCGGAAGAGATAATCCAGAACGCGGTATCCGCCGCGACGGACGACCCGCGCTTTAACGGTGTGGAGTTTCATGAGTTGAAGGACATAGCCTGCTCGGTCGATGTGCTGACGGAGCCTGTGGCCGTTGCCGACATAAAGGATCT
>DASXVI010000240.1:0-4716 GCA_036504315.1 Nitrospirota bacterium | reverse complement strand
CGGCGAAATCGCGCCCGTGCGCTCCGACGATATCGACCACCTGGGCAACCGCCGCGTCAGGTCCGTCGGCGAGCTCCTCGAGAACCAGTTCCGCATAGGCCTCGTCCGCATGGAGCGCACCATAAAGGAGCGCATGAGCCTGCAGGACCTCGAGAACATAATGCCGCACGACCTCATCAACGCCAAGCCGGTAACGGCGGCGATAAAGGAGTTCTTCGGCTCGTCTCAGCTTTCCCAGTTCATGGACCAGACCAACCCGCTTGCGGAGATTACCCACAAGCGCAGGCTGTCGGCCCTCGGACCTGGCGGCCTTACCCGCGAGCGAGCAGGCTTTGAGGTCCGCGACGTACACCCGACGCACTACGGCAGGATATGCCCGATCGAGACGCCGGAAGGTCCGAACATCGGCCTTATCACCTCGCTGGCGACATACGCCCGCGTAAACGAGTTCGGCTTCATCGAGGCCCCGTACCGCAAGGTCGCAAAGGCCCGCGTGACCGACGAGATAGAGTTCCTTTCGGCGGTTGACGGCGAGAACTATGTCATAGCCCAGGCCAACACCCCGGTGGACGGCACAGGCAAGATGACGGTCGAGAGCGTTTCCGCCCGTGTCGGCGGCGAGTTCAGGATGGTCGAGCCGGAAGAGGTCCAGTACATGGATGTCTCCCCGAAGCAGATCGTCTCGGTCGCGACCGCGCTTATACCGTTCCTCGAGAACGACGACGCGAACCGCGCACTCATGGGCTCGAACATGCAGCGCCAGGCGGTCCCGCTTCTGCGCGCCGACTCACCGATAGTGGGCACAGGCATGGAGAAGGTCGCCGCCCGCGACTCGGGCGTTATCGCTCTCGCAAAGAGGGCCGGTATCGTCGAGAGCGTGGACGCGAACAGGATAGTGGTAAGGGTGCACGACGAGGAGATTACCTCGAAGAACCCGGCCCCTATCGATGTGCATACGCTGATAAAGTTCTACCGTTCCAACCAGAACACCTGCATCAACCAGAAGCCTATCGTTGCGGTGGGCCAGAAGGTGGAGCGGGGCGATGTCTTGGCCGACGGCCCGTCCACCGAGGGCGGCGAGCTCGCGCTCGGACAGAACGTCCTGGTCGCGTTCATGCCGTGGAACGGATACAACTACGAGGACGCCATCCTTATTTCCGAGAAGCTCGTGAAAGAGGACCGCTACACCTCGATACATATCGAAGAGTTCGAGATAGAGGCCAGGGACACCAAGCTCGGTCCCGAAGAGATAACCCGCGACATCCCGAATGTCGGCGAGGAGGCCCTAAAGAACCTCGACGATTCCGGCATCATCCGCATCGGTGCGGAAGTAAAGGCCGGAGACATACTGGTGGGCAAGGTCACGCCGAAGGGCGAGACCCAGCTTACGCCGGAGGAGAGGCTCCTGCGCGCTATATTCGGCGAGAAGGCGGGCGACGTCCGCGACGCCTCTCTTACTGTGCCGCCAGGGGTCGAGGGCACGATAGTGGATGTAAAGATATTCTCGAGGAAGGGCGTGGAGAAGGACGAGCGCGCCCAGGCCATCGAGGATGAAGAGATAGAGCGCCTGGAGAGGGACAAGCAGGACGAGTTCCGCATCATCCAGGAGGAGAAGGTAAAGAGGATAAAGAAAGCGGTCTTAGGCAAGACCACATCCGCAAAGATAGTGGACGAGGCCGGAAAGACGATCCTCGCAAAGGGAAAGCAGATAACCGACAACATAATCGAGATGCTCGACGAAAACGAGCTGACGATGCTGTCCTTCGAGGACGAGCAGTTGCCGGAAAGGCTGGTCCAGATCGAGGACTACGCTACCGACCAGATGGGCTACCTGGAAGACCTTTTCATAGAGAAGGTCGGCAGGCTGAGAAGGGGCGACGAGCTCCCGCCGGGAGTTATCAAGCTGGTAAAGGTCTATATCGCGATGAAGAGGAAGCTCTCTGTCGGCGATAAGATGGCCGGACGCCACGGCAACAAGGGCGTCGTTTCGAGGGTGCTCCCGGAGGAAGACCTCCCGTACCTCTCAGACGGCACTCCGGTTGATATCGTCCTGAACCCGCTGGGCGTCCCGTCCCGAATGAACGTCGGGCAGATACTCGAGACGCACTTGGGCTATGCGGCGAACGCGCTCGGCATCAAGGTTGCAACGCCGGTATTCGACGGCGCGACCGAGGAGAGCATACGCGACATGCTGATCCAGGCCGGAAAGCCCTCGACCGGCCAGGAGATACTGTTCGACGGGCGCACGGGCGACCAGTTCGACAGGAAGGTTACAGTCGGATACATGTATATGTTGAAGCTGCATCACCTTGTCGACGACAAACTGCATGCCCGCTCGATTGGACCGTACTCGCTCGTTACCCAGCAGCCGCTGGGAGGCAAGGCGCAGTTCGGCGGCCAGAGGCTCGGCGAAATGGAAGTCTGGGCGCTCCAGGCATACGGCGCGGCTTATACGCTTCAGGAGTTCCTGACGGTCAAGTCCGACGATGTGACCGGACGCGCGAAGATATACGAGGCGATAGTCAAGGGCGAGAGCATGCTCGAACCCGGACTTCCGGAATCTTTCAACGTCCTTATCAAGGAGCTCCAGAGCCTTGGGCTCGATGTCGAGCTGCTTGAGGACGCAAAGGGTTAAAGTCAGTAGTAACAGTATCGTGGAGGTACTAAATTGGAAGATCTCTACAGCCTTTTCGATAAACCGAGGGAGCCGGTAACCTTCGACGCCATCAAGATAAAACTGGCGTCGCCGGAAAAGATCCGGTCTTGGTCCCACGGCGAAGTCAAAAAGCCGGAAACGATAAACTACCGCTCCTTCAAGCCGGAGAGGGATGGCCTCTTCTGCGCGAAGATATTCGGCCCGACCAAGGACTGGGAGTGCAACTGCGGCAAGTACAAGCGCATGAAGCACAGGGGCGTCGTATGCGACAAGTGCGGCGTCGAAGTCATACAGTCCAAGGTCCGCCGCGAGCGGATGGGCCACATCGAACTGGCGTCGCCGGTCGCGCACATATGGTTCCTGAAGGGCCTGCCTTCGAGGATAGGCAACCTGCTCGACATGACGCTCCGCCAGCTGGAGAAGGTCCTGTACTTCGAGTCCTATGTCGTCGTCGATCCGGGCGACACGGCGCTCAACGAGAAAGAGCTGCTGACCGAGGACAAGTACAGGAAGCTTGCGCAGGAGTACGGCAGCCGCTTCAAGGCCGACATGGGCGCGGAGGCTATCCGCGAACTGCTCAAGAGGATAGACTTAGACGAGCTCGGCACCGAGCTCCAGATAAAGATAGAGACCGCGAATTCCGCTGCGGTCAAAAAGAAGCTGACCAAGCGCCTGAAAATTGTCGAGGCGTTCAGGAAGTCTTCGAACAAGCCCGAGTGGATGATCATGGACGTTATCCCGGTCATCCCGCCTGAGCTTCGCCCGCTTGTGCCCCTCGAGGGCGGCAGGTTCGCGACTTCTGACCTGAACGACCTTTACAGGCGCGTGATAAACAGGAACAACCGCCTCAAGAGGCTGGAAGAGCTGAAGGCCCCCGGCGTCATCATCCGCAACGAGAAGAGGATGCTGCAGGAGGCCGTTGACGCCCTGTTCGACAACGGCAGGCGCGGCAGAATACTGCGCGGGCCGAACAAGAGGCCGCTCAAGTCGCTCTCCGACATGCTGAAGGGCAAGCAGGGCCGCTTCCGCCAGAACCTTCTGGGCAAGCGCGTCGACTACTCAGGCCGTTCGGTCATCGTCGTCGGCCCCGACCTCAAGCTGCACCAGTGCGGCCTGCCCAAGAAGATGGCGCTTGAGCTTTTCAAGCCGTTCATCTTCAACAGGCTCGAGGAAAAAGGCTACTGCACCACGATAAAGAGCGCCAAGAAGATGGTTGAGAAGGAGCGGCCGGAGGTATGGGACGTACTCGAGGAGGTAATCCGCGAGCATCCCGTCATGCTGAACCGCGCCCCGACGCTGCACCGTCTCGGCATACAGGCGTTCGACCCGATACTTGTGTCGGGCAAGGCGATCAAGCTCCACCCGCTGGTCTGCACCGCGTTCAACGCCGACTTCGACGGCGACCAGATGGCCGTACATGTGCCGCTCTCTATTGAGGCGCAGGTCGAGGCCAGGGTGCTTATGCTGTCGGTCAACAACATCCTGTCCCCGGCGAACGGAAGGCCGATTACGGTCCCGTCGCAGGACATGGTCCTCGGCTGCTACTACCTCACCAAGGAGCGTCCGCGCGCCAAGGGCGAGGGCATGACCTTTGCCGACCCGGCCGAGGTCAGGATAGCGTACGACCACAGGGTGGTCAATAAGCACGCCCGGATAAAGGTACGCATCGACGGCAAGATGGTCGAGACGACGGCGGGCCGCGTGATAATGTATGAGATACTGCCGGCAGGGATGGCGTTCGACCTCGTCAACCGCGAGATGAGCAAGAAGGAAATTGCCAAGCTCATAGACGCCAGCTACCGTCAGGCAGGTTCGAGGGCCACGGTCCTCCTTATGGACAACCTCAAGGACATCGGCTTCAAGAACGCGACCGAGGCGGGCATCTCGATCTGCATGAACGACATGCATATCCCTTCCCACAAGAGGAGCTTCATCGAGAGGGCCGAGAAGGACGTGATGGAGATCCAGAAGCAGTACTCCGAGGGTCTCATCACGAACGGCGAGCGCTACAACAAGGTTATCGACATCTGGGCGCAGGTTACGGAGAAAATAGCCGACGA
>DASXVI010000239.1:0-4808 GCA_036504315.1 Nitrospirota bacterium | reverse complement strand
AACATGACCGGCTGGAGGCTCGCGTTTGTAGCGGGCAACGAGCGGGTCGTCGCGGCGTTCGCCAACATAAAGGACAACTACGATTCCGGCCAGTTTAAGGCAATCCAGAAGGCAGGCTGCTACGCGCTTGCGCACCCGGAGATAACGGACGAGATAACCGCCAAATACAAGAGGCGGCTCGAATCGCTCGTCAAGACGCTTAAGTCCATAGGCTTCGACGCGAAGATGCCGGGCGGCTCGTTCTACCTGTATGTGAAGGCCCCGAAGGCAATCAAGGGCGGGCGCGAATTTGCGAACGCCGAGGAGTTCTCCGAGTACCTGATTAAGGAGAAGCTGATATCGACCGTGCCCTGGGACGACGCGGGCGCGTACATCAGACTCTCGGCTACTTTCGAGGCGAAGGGCGAGAAAGACGAGGCGCGTGTGCTCGAAGAGGTAAAGAACAGGCTTTCGGGGATGAAACTGGTATTCTAATAAGGAGTATAATGCGCATTGACGGAAGACAGCCGGGCGACCTTCGTCCGGCAAAGATTACGCGGAATTACCTGAAGGGCTGCGAAGGCTCGGTCTTAATTGAGATGGGCGACACGAAGGTTTTGTGCACCGCGACGCTGGAGGAGAAAGTCCCGCCGTTCATGGCTAACAAGGGCAAGGGCTGGCTTACCGCGGAGTACGGCATGCTGCCGCGTTCCTCCCCGCAGAGGATACGCCGAGAGGCCGCGTCCGGCAAGGTCGGGGGCCGCACCCACGAGATACAGAGGCTGATAGGCCGCTCACTTCGCTCGATACTCAACACGCAGAACCTCGGCGAGCGCACCTTCTGGATGGACTGCGATGTCATACAGGCCGACGGCGGCACGCGCACCGCATCCATAACCGGCTCGTTCATAGCGCTCTGCGACGCGATTTCCGAGGCGAGGAGGCGCGGGCTTATCACAGTCAACCCTGTGAAGGACTTTCTCGCGGCTATCAGCGTCGGGATAATCGACGGCACGCCGATGCTCGACCTTTGCTACGAGGAAGACAGCCGCGCCGATGTGGACATGAACATCGTCAAGACCGGCTCAGGGGGGTTCGTCGAGATACAGGGCACCGCCGAGGCCGAGCCGTTCACGCAGGAGCACCTCTCAAGCCTGATGGGGCTTGCGGAAGACGGCGTAGCCCAGCTTGTCGCGCTCCAGAAGGAAATACTCGGCGATGTCACGAAGCCGTGGTAGTTTGAAGATAGTCCTTGCGACCCGAAACCTTGGCAAGCTCCGCGAGATGCGCGGGCTTTTGGGCGGCCTGGGGGTGGAGGTTATGAGCCTCGCGGACTTTCCCGACGCGCCCGAGGTTGTCGAGGACGGAAAGAGTTTCAGGGAGAACGCGCTGAAAAAGGCGCGGGCGGTAGCGGATTTTACCGGGCTTCCCGCTCTGTCGGACGACTCCGGCCTTTGCGTGGACGCGCTGGACGGGGCGCCTGGGATTTATTCGGCAAGGTTCGCCGGGGAGGACGCCGATGACGCGGCCAACAACAGGAAGCTGCTGAAACTCCTGAAGGGCGTGCCGGATGACCGGCGGGACGCAAAGTTCGTCTGCGTAATAGCCCTTGCGTGGCCGGACGAGGAGACCAAAAAATTCAAGACATTCCGGGGCGAGGTCCGTGGTATAATAGCCCAAACGCCTTCCGGCGAGGCAGGATTCGGGTATGACCCGCTGTTCTTCTACCGTCCGGCAGGAAAGACATTTGCCGTGATGGGGCCGGACAAGGCGGCTGTCAGCCACCGGGCCCGCGCGCTCAGAAAATTCCGGGAATATCTGGCGGAACAAATGGATTTATTGGCGTAGCGGTCATTCCGCCAGCCGGTCCGCCATATTAAGGGCCAGCCTCCGGCTGACGCCCCGAAGAATGGCGGTTCTTTGTCGGAACGATCGCTACTCACATGTTTTATAGAGGTGGTTATGCCTATATACGAATACCAGTGCAGCTCGTGCGGCGCGATAACTTCCGCCCTGCAGAAGATGGGGGCCGGGCCTGACGGCCTGACCTGCGCCTGCGGCAGCGACAACCTGAAAAAGATGCTGTCGGCCGCAAACGTCGGCGCCTCAAGCCACGCCCATGAATGCCCCGGCTCGTGCGGCATGCCCCAAATGGGCGGCGGATGTCCGTCCGCAGGCGGGTGCGGCGGCGGAATGTGCGGGATGTAGGTGAAGATATCCTCGGCTGAGTTTATAAAGGCGGCGGTAGACCAGCGCGGATGGCCGAAGGAAGGCATACCGCAGGTCGCGTTCGTGGGCCGCTCGAATGTCGGCAAGTCTTCGCTGATAAACAACCTCGTGCAGCGGCGCGGGCTGGTAAAGACTTCCGGCACGCCCGGCAAGACGCGGGAGATTAACTTCTTCCTGATAAACAAACTGTTCTATTTTGTGGATTTGCCCGGCTTCGGTTTTGCGCGCGTGCCGGACAAGATGCAGGACAACTGGGCCGGGATGATAGAGGACTACCTCTCCGGCTGCCCGGACTTGAAGCTCGTCGCCTTCCTGATAGACATACGGCACGAGCCCGGCAAGATAGACCTGATTATGCACCAGTGGCTGACCCAAAACCAGGTGACGGCAATTTATGTCGTAACCAAGGCGGACAAGATAGCTAAAGGGGCGCGCCAGAAGCACTTGTCAGTCATAGCGAAGGCTTTCGGGATAAGCCCCAACTCGCTGCTCATGTACTCGTCCGAGACCGGGGAAGGCAAAGGCCCGCTCTGGGACTTCATCCAGGCGGCAGTAAGCTGATAAGTGCGCCGGTAGATATTCTCGAATGTCCGGTGCAATAATATCTTAATCTGGAGGCACACATGAAGAACATAATAGTCAAATTGGCGCTCGCAGCAGTGATGGTCACTCTGAGCTTCGGAACCGTTTACGCAGGAGGGAAAAAGATGCAGGAAGTAGCAGTGGTCCACACCGAAAAGGGCGATATAGTCATCTCGTTCCTCGACAATGACGCGCCGAAGCATGTCGCGAACTTCAAGAAACTCACCGCCGAAGGCTTCTACAACGGCCTTACCTTCCACAGGGTAGAGCCGAACTTCGTAATCCAGGGCGGCGACCCGAAGGGCAACGGCATGGGCGGCCCCGGCTACACCATCCCGGCCGAAATAAAGGCCCCGCACATCGACGGCGCAGTGGCAGCCGCGCGCCTTGGCGACATGGCGAACCCTGAGCGCAAGTCCTCCGGCAGCCAGTTCTACATCTGCCTCGGCCCGCAGCATTTCCTCGACAACCAGTACACCGTCTTCGGGCAGGTTATCGAGGGCATGGATGTTGCCAGAAAGATAACCCGCGGCGACAAGATGATATCGGTCAAGCTCGAGGAAAGGGAAGTAAAATAATGACAAGGAAACTCTCGGCCGCCCTCGCGGCCCTGCTCTTTATAGTCGGCCTGCAGGGCTGCACCCTCTTCAGGTGGGGAGGCAGTCCCACTCCGGCTACCCCGCCGCCTCAGCCGCAGGCCGAGGACCTGTTCAAGGAGGGCGAGTCTATGCTGGCAAAGGGCCGCTATGACGATGCCCGGACGAAATATACGACAGTAAAGGAAAAGGACCCGGAAAGGCTTTACGAGCCGCTCGTACAGGTGCGCCTCGGCGACTCCTATTACGAGGAGGCCCGCTATCCCGAGGCCGAGGTAGAGTATCAGCGTTTCCTTGACCTCCACCCGCACAACAAGGCTGCGGCATATGTCAAGTACCAGATAGGGATGTGCAGCTTCAAGCAGATGGACGAGCCGGACCGCGACCCGTCTTTCTCGCTCAAGTCCGTGCAGCAGTTCAATGAGCTGCTCAAGGACTACCCTGACAACCCGTACATAGCCGAAGCCAAGGAAAAGCTGCGCATAGCCAAAAACAGCATAGCCGAGCACGAGTTCAACATCGGCTGGTACTACTACAAGAGGGGCGTCTACAAGGCTGCCGCCGAGAGGTTCAAGGGCATCCGCGAAACCTATCCCGGCATGAAGAACGAGCCGGACACCCTGTATTACCTGGCCGACTCCTGCATACACACAGGCGACATGGATACCGCAAAGTCGGCCCTCGCGGTCCTGTACCAGGAGTACCCGAACAACCTCTTCGCCCAGCGGGCAAAGAACGAACTGTCCGGCAGGGTCGGAGCAACCAAATAGGTGGGGGCTTTACTAAATGCCTAAATACTATCCGGCTTTTCTGGATATCAAAGGTAAAAGGGCCGTCGTCATCGGCGGCGGCCCGGTGGCCGCCCGAAAGGCGGCCTCTCTTTTTGAGGCCGGCGCGGAGGTTGTCGTAATCTCGCCCAGGCTCTCGCCCGAGATGGAGGGGCTAATCCGCCGGGGCATAAAGCACATTTCCCGCGAGTACGCGCCCGGAGACATAGACGGGGCCTTTCTTGCTATTGCCGCGACCGGCGACCC
Organism: Nitrospirota bacterium; assembly: GCA_036504315.1. Classification (GTDB taxonomy): domain Bacteria; phylum Nitrospirota; class JACRHJ01; order JACRHJ01; family JACRHJ01; genus DASXVI01. The sequence continues at coordinate 388 of DASXVI010000239.1, read as the reverse complement.
GGTAACCAACCGGCTTGTCGGGGGCGAGGCCCATGCCCTCGGGGTGCTTGTTAACTGCGCCAACCCGCCCGAGGCCGGAAACTTCATCGTTCCGTCGCTTGTAAGAAAGGGCGATATCTCCGTCGCAATCTCGACCGGCGGCACAAGCCCGGCGTTCGCAAGGTCCCTCCGCAAGAAGCTCGAATCCGTCATAGGGGACGAGCACCTGCAGCTCCTGAACTTCCTGATGGAGGCCCGCGAGGAAGTTTTCGAAGCTGTTGCAGACGCCTCGGCCCGCGCAAGGATCATGGAAGAGCTTGCGGGCTCCGGCCTGTCCGACGCCTTCCGCGTGATGGCCCCGGATGATGCGATAGCCCGCGCCCGCGAGGAGCTGTCACGGCTCATCCGT
>DASXVI010000238.1:0-8071 GCA_036504315.1 Nitrospirota bacterium | reverse complement strand
GGGCAATAAAAAACCCCTTTCGGGGTTTAGTCTTTATCAATTTTTATAAGCCTTATAATATCGCCTGTTGGCGCCATATTGTCCGGGGGCGCCTGACCTGTCTCTTCCCTTAATTTCTTCCTCATGCATTTCGCGGCCTTTTCGCCGGTCTGGCAGTACATCCTTGCCCAGCCCTGCTTTATGACCTCTGCGTTTGCCTTAAAATTAAGAAAAAAACCGCACTTGGGAAGGAATTCACAACTTTTTTCGTTATTCTCGCCCATTTTCGCCCCCAGACATTAAATAAGTATCCAGTATACCCATATGGAGAGTAGGTGTATAGTAAACCCGGATTATGGGTATGTCAAGCGGGTTTATATCAAGGCAGAAAAGTCCTCAGGCCGTCATGGAACCTGACCGGCTCGACCCCTAGCGCGCGGAGGTCGTCGAGGCTGCATACATTGTCTTCTTCGAGCATGGTAAGCTGCCCGTTTGTTATAGGGGGAGTGGACATTACCCGTTCCATAAGGAAAGCCGCGGGCCGCATAAGCGCAATAGGCATATGCACAGTCGGCCTCCGGCGTCCGAGCGCGTCCATTATCTCGTCCACTATCCGGTCTAACGGCATCTGCTCCGGCCCGCCAAGCTCCAGAGTCTTGCCGAACCAGTCAGGGTTCCCGGATATCTTTACCAGTGCCTTCACGAGGTCGCCGATAAACAGCGGCTGCATCTTTACCCTGCCGTTGCCCATCACCGGCATAACCGGCGAGAGCTTTATGACATCTATTAATTTCCTGGTGAAGCCGTCGCCCCTGCCGTAGATTATGGAAGGCCGGGTAATGGAGTAGTTAAGGCCGGATGCCCGCGTCATCTCTTCCGCCGCCCATTTGGTGCGGTAATAGCCCGTCTTGCCCGCAGCCGTTGTGCCGAGCGCCGACTGGTAGATGAAATGCTTCACCCCGCCTGCGCGTTTTGCGGCCTCTATCATATTCCCTGTGCCCTGCACATGGACGGACTCGAATGTAAACCCCGGCCCCTCCTGTATTATGCCGACAAGGTGTATTACGGTATCGCAGCCCTCCGCCGCACGGGTGAGGCTTTCGATATCCGAGACATCGCCGACCGCGACTGTTACGCCGGGCCCCTTTACCCGGGCTGCCGATGCCACATCCCTTGACAGGGCCTTGACAGAGTGCCCGGCCTCGACGAGCCCCTTCACCAGATGGCTGCCTACAAACCCCGTCGCACCGGTCACGAGTATCATCCAAAGCCCCCTAGCGTTATGTAATCAATGGGTATGCGCGTGCACCCCTTCATGCTCCTCGTGGTTATGACCCTCGTGGCCTTCATGCTCATGGGCATGTTCATGGTCGTGAGATGTCCTTCTGCGGCAATGCGTGATGTCGCATACAAGCCCGTTGTCCCGGCACCCGCCCACCTCGAGCTGAAGCGTCGCATGGTTGATATGGAAGCACGACAGCAGTTTGCAGTTTATATCGTCGATTATCTTGGCATGGCTGGCGTTCGGGTCGTCCTCTATCAGGATGTGGGCGGACAGCGCGGAGATATTGGAGCAGATGCTCCAGAGGTGCATCCTGTGGACATCGAGCACATGCTCGACCGACTTTATCTCGTCCACCACATCCTGGAGAAGTAAGCCCTTCGGCACGCCCTCAAGAAGTATGTGCGCGGATTCATACAGGATCTTGAATGCCCCGCGAAGTATTACCACCGAGAATATCATCGACAGGATGGGGTCAACCATGTACCAGCCGGTGAAGTAGATTATTACCGCGCCTACTATTACTCCCGCCGATATCAGCGCGTCCCCGACAACGTGAAGGAAGGCGCTCCTCATGTTCAGGTCGTGGTGGTCGTGGCCCCCCAGCTTGTGTACGACCATTATGTTGATTGCAAGTCCGAACACCGCCGCCGCCAGCATCCCAATGCTCTCGACCGGCTCGGGTCTGATGAACCTTTTGACCGCCTCAAAGACTATAAACCCTGAAATAACAATGAGCGTCAGCCCGTTGATGAGCGCCGCGAAAACCTCGCTCCTGTGCCAGCCGTATGTCCGAGTGTCGCTGGCCGGGACCGCTGACAGCATAAGGGCGAAGAGCGCGAGGGCGAGCGAGAAGAGGTCCGTCATCACATGGACCGCATCGGAGAGCAGGGCCAGGGAGTTCGTCATGAACCCGGCAACCAGCTCGACTACGAGTATAAGCGCCGTCAAAGCTATCGAATAAATTAAGCCTTTCGACTGTTCGGTATCGGTTTTAAGCCCTGCGAATATGTTCATTCAACACCTCGTTAATGGTCGTATGCCCAATAGTATAAGGATAACCGAACACCCGTTTTTTATCAAGGTTTTAGAGCATTATTTCAAGGCGTGACATTCCCAATGTTTTCTTGACTGATTTTGATTTCTTTGATAGTATGGCAACTTACCGTTGAAAGGGGGGTACGCTCTTACATGAAAATGGTCAGGTTCGTATTTGCTATCCACAACCACCAGCCGGTCGGAAATTTCGACCATGTGGCCGAGGATGCCTATCAGAAGTCGTATCTACCGCTCATCGACGTATTTAAAGACCACCCGTGGTTCAAGATAAACCTCCACTTCACCGGCTCGCTCCTCGAATGGCTGGAAACCGCGCACCCCGAGTACATCGGGACGCTGCGAGAGATGGTCCAGTCCGGCCAGGCCGAGATACTTGGCGGCGGCTTTTACGAGCCTATTCTCGCCCTGCTCCCGCACGAAGACAAGTTAGGCCAGATAAGGAAGCTCTCGGACGAGTGCGAGAGGTTGTTCGGAAAACGGCCTGCCGGGATGTGGCTCGCCGAGCGCGTCTGGGAGCCGCACCTGCCCGCACCGATTAACGAAGCCGGTATCGAATATGTCGTCGTGGATGATTTCCACTTCAAGATGTCCGGCCTGCGGGATAAAGACCTCAGCGGGTATTTCATTACAGAAGAGGCGGGCAAAATAGTCAAGGTATTTCCGGGGAGCGAGAGCCTCCGTTACCTCCTGCCGTTCAAGGAACCGGAAGAGGCTATCGAATACCTCCGGTCCCTGCCGGATGCAGGAGAGAACACGCTCTCCGTCATGGCCGACGACGGGGAGAAGTTCGGCGTATGGCCGGGCACATTCAAGTGGGTATACGAGGAAGGCTGGCTCAAGCGTTTCATAAAGGCCTTCGAGGAGAACTCGGACTGGCTTATCCCGACGACTTTCGGCGAGTATGTCGCCTCCGAAGGCGCGAGGGGCCGGGTCTACCTCCAGACAAGCTCATATATGGAGATGAGCGAGTGGTCGTTGCCGTCAAACGCTATGCTCGAATATGAAGACCTGTTAGAGGAAATGAAGGGCCAGCCGGGTTATGACACCAAGCGGCTTTTCGTAAAGGGCGGCTTCTTCAGAAACTTCCTGTCCAAGTACCCGGAAGCAAACGCGATGCACAAGCGTATGCTCCATGTGAGCGAGAAGGTGCACCGCGCGATAAAAGAATACAACCCCGAGCCCGCTGCCGCGAAGGCAATGCTTGAAGACCTCTGGCGCGGCCAGTGCAACGACGCCTTCTGGCACGGAGTCTTCGGAGGGCTCTACCTCCCGCACCTTCGCGACGCAGTCTACCGCCACCTGATAAAGGCGGACATGGCCGCCGAAGCGGTAATAGCCGGTAAGGCCGGCACGGAAGGGCGCCTTTTCGTCGAGGAAAAAGACCTGGACGGCGACCTTCTTCCGGAGGTTGCGATATCCAACCGAGAATGCGCGGTGCTCGCAGACCCGGCCGAGGGCGGGATAGTGTACGAGTTCGATTACCGGCCCGTATCCATGAACTTCATGAACACGCTCGCCCGCCGCGAGGAGGGATACCACAAAAAGATTGCACTGGCCCAGGCCCAGGCCGGTGACGGAGGCGCCAAGACCATCCACGAGCGGCTTCAGGTTAAGGAAGAGGGGCTTTCCTCCTTCCTGCATTACGACTGGTACAGGAAGGCCTCGCTTATCGACCATTTCTTCTCCGACGGCGCGGATATCGAGTCGTTTAAAAATGCGAACTACCACGAGGCCGGTGATTTCGTCGGCTCCCGGTACGATGCCAAGACAACCTCCTCGGACGAGGGCGCGCGCGTCGTGATGACGAGGACCGGGATGGTCGCGGGCCTGCCTGTCGGTATCGAGAAGGTTTTGACCGTCGGCAAGACCGGAGCGGGCTTTGAGGCCTCCTATACGCTGACAAACAGGGGCAGCGAAGAGCTTAATACGACTTTCGGCGTTGAGTTCAACTTCTCCCTGCTCGCCGGAGATTCGCACGACCGGTATTTTGCCGTGCCGGGCCATGTTTTGAAGGCAAGGAATTTCGCGAGCGCCGGTGAGCTGAACAATGCGGCCGGTATCTCTATGATAGACGAGTGGCTTGGCTATAACATGGGCCTGACTTTCAGCGAGAAGGCGACGCTCTGGCGGTTCCCGATAGAGACGGTATCCCAGTCCGAGGCAGGTTTTGAGAGGGTATACCAGTGCACCACCGTCGTGCCGTTATGGAAGGTGACCCTTGCGCCCGGCGGCGAGTGGAAAGTCGGTATCGGCCTTGCCGTTGTAAAGAGATAAAAGAAAAGGAGAAAAGAGTTTTGCGGATACGTAATTTAATATTTACCCTGGTTGTTCTGATTTCGGCCTCGGCGCCTTCCGCGTTGTTTGCCGACGAGATAAAATCGACCCAGACCGTGGACGAGCTGGCGGCCCGGATAATAGCCGAGTTCCCGAGGGCCGAAGGCAGTGTTATAGCCGCCGATGAAAATACCGTGAAATTCGGGATAGGCTCGGCGGCCGGACTGAAGCCCGGGATGGAGCTTTTCCTGGTGCGCCCCGGCAAGCCGATACGCCACCCGGTGACCAAAGTTATACTTGGGACGACGGAAGTCGAGCTGGGCAAGGCGGTCCTTACCGCCGTCTCCGAAAACGAGTCGGAGGGCCGGATAAAGGACCTGAAGGTAACGAAGGTTATCCCGGGCGATTTAGGCAGGCTCTCCACAGAGCGCACTGGCCTGCTCATAGGCGTCCCCGCGGCGGGGTACAGCGAGCCGGTCCTCCAGAAGCTCTCCGGGATATTAAAGGACAGCGGACGCTTTACGATGAAGGAGACCGCCGAGTTAAAAGACGCCGCACCGGCTTCAGAGGATATCAACGCGCTCCTCGCAAAGCGCGGGGCAGCGGACCTGCTGGTGCTTTCGACCGCCCCGGCCAAGAACAAGGACATGACGGCTGTAGAGATTAAGCTTTATTCGTCCGCCGGGCTGAAAGCAGAGAGCGCAGGCATCGTGCAGGTGGGGGGCGAAGTGTACGGCGAGACAATAATGGAGCACCCCATAGTAAGGGGCGAGCGAAGAGACTTCTTCCGCATGGATGAACTGCCCTACCGCGCCAAGCACCTTGCTGCCGGCAGCTTCACCGGCCCGGGAAAGTCCGAAATGGCCTTTTCAGACGGCAAGAAAATAATCATAAACAGGATTGACGGGAGTACCCTTAAGGAAGTCTGGCGCGAGGACGGCGACCCGAGAAGCTCGCACCTCGACATGGACTGCGCCGACCTCGACGGCGACGGGCTCGACGAGATTTATGTCACAAACTACACGAACGATTCAATGTCCTCGTATGTTATCAAATTCGACGGGGTGAAGTTCGTCCGCGCGGCGGAGAATATGCCCGTATTCTTCCGCGTGCTCGATGTTCCCGGTCTCGGCAAGAAACTGATAACGACAGGCCTTGGGGCCGGTTCGGTTTATTCCGGGGTGATATACGAATACAAATGGAAGGAAGGCAAGCTGATAAAGGGCGGAAAGTTCCCGCTGCCGTCCAGGATTACCGACCCTTACGGGTTCGCGCTCATGAGGACGGATGCCGCCGCAGCGGACGCCAAAAACCCGCTTGCGGGCTGCACGATATTCTGGATAGACGATTCAGACTACCTTTATGCGCTTGACTCCGACGGCAAAAAGTTGTGGAAGAGCGACGACCATTACGGTGGTTACGACAATTTCTTCGAGACGGAGAAAGAGCGTTCCGGCGAGAACGTCGATTCCCGCGGCAAGGTAAAGGGCAAGCTCGTGCTCCGCACCACCGCCGAAGGGGCCAAGGAGCTGGTCCTTACCAAAAACATCCCGATGACCTATGTCACCAAAAGGTTCAGGGGATACAGCGGCGCCGAGATTTATTCGTTCACATGGGACGGCAAGGAGCTCTCGCAGCGCTGGTCGATGAAGAACATCGACGGGTTCCTCGCGGGCTTCTTCATCGGGGACGCCGCAGGCGACGGCCGCGAGAGCATTGCCATAATCACCCAGCCTACCTTGAAGTTCGAAAAGGCGAACAAGGTAAGCCCGCTCGGCAGCGCGAAGGACTTTTCAGATGCGTTCGCGGACAAGTCGAGACTGTTGATATACAAAATACCGCAGAGATAACTTGAAAGACATACTGACAAAAAAGCCGGATTTATCTTCCCTGTCCGCAAGCGAACTCATGGAGAAGCTCGACCCGCTCCGCATGCCGCGCCATGTCGCCGTAATAATGGACGGCAACGGCAGGTGGGCGAAACAGAAAGGGCTCCCGAGGATTGCCGGACACAAGAAGGGCATGGAGACGGTCAAGAGCGTCGTCACTACCGCCTCCGACCTCGGGATAAAAGCTCTTACGCTATACGCCTTCTCCCTTGAGAACTGGCGCAGGCCGGCAAGGGAAGTAGAAGCGCTGATGTCTCTGCTTACCATCTATCTCCAGAGGGAGATAGCCATGATGAACAAGAACAACATCAGGTTCACGGCCATAGGCCGGCTCGACGACCTGCCGGACGAGGCGAGGAAGTGGGTAGAAAAGGCCGGGCGGGAGACGGGAAGCAATACCGGCATGGTGCTGGACCTTGCCCTTAGCTACGGCGGCAGATGGGAAATTATGGACGCCGCGAAGAAGTTCCACCGGGATATCCTGTCGGGCCGTATAAACCTGGACGACATAGACGAGAAGACGTTCAGCGGGTACATGAACACCGCCGCGCTTCCGGAACTGGACCTTGTTATCCGTACCTCCGGCGAGCAGAGGATTTCAAATTTCCTGCTCTGGCAGGCCGCTTACGCGGAGCTTTACTTTACTGAGGCGCTCTGGCCGGATTTCGGAGACAGGGAACTTCTGGCTGCCCTGGTAGACTACCAGTCGAGGGAGCGGCGGTTCGGCAAGACTGGCGAGCAGATAATCGGGAGAGAAGATGCAATCTAAACGCTTGATGACGGCTGCGGTCGGGATACCGTTGTTTTTCCTTCTGGTGCAGTACCTCTCCCCGGCATGGTTTTGCGCGTTCATGGTTATCTGCGCGGCAGTCGGCCAGTGGGAATTTTACAGGATGTTCAAAAACAGCGGTTACAACCCGCAGACTGCGGTCGGGCTGTTCCTGGGCACGCTCGTCATCATAGGTTTTTATATAGGTTCCACATCCTCCGGAAGGATAGTGTATGTATTTTCGCCGGATGTGCTGATAGCCTTTGCTTTCGCGGCCGCGCTGGTTTTCAGGCTCTTCTCCAGACGGGACACCAACGGCGCCATGGCGGATGTCGCGCTTACCTTTACCGGCGTGGTCTATGTGGCATGGCTTGTCGCATATGTAGTCCTCCTCCGCAGTTGGAACCTCGCCGGGATCGACGGCCGCGACCTTATATTTTTCCTGATGTTCGTCACATGGGCGACTGACACGGGCGCGTATTACATCGGCAGCTATTTCGGACGGCACAAACTGTATCCGAAGATAAGCCCGAAGAAATCAATCGAAGGCGCGATAGGCGGCCTTGTCTTCGCGGTCGGCATGGCGGTGGCCTGCACATACTGGTTCTACCACGAGCTGCCGATACTCGACGCCATAGCCCTCGGCCTGATACTTGGCATTATAGGCCAAGTGGGCGACCTCGCAGAATCTATGATAAAGAGGAGCGCGCGCGTAAAGGACTCCGGCGGGGTAATCCCCGGACACGGCGGCGTACTCGACAGGATGGACAGCATACTTCTGAACGCGCCGGCGCTTTACTACTATACGGTCATCATGGT
>DASXVI010000237.1:0-15373 GCA_036504315.1 Nitrospirota bacterium | reverse complement strand
TGCCGTAAAAGAGCCCGCGGGGACGATGCTCCAGGAGGCGCTTGCCGCATCCCAGAGGGCAGGTACGGCCGCAGGGACTGTCTCTCCAAAGACCACCGGTGACAAAATTGAAGAGGTTGCACCCGTTGCCGGGGAAAAGGAAGCCAAAGACGGCAAGACGGCCGAAATCAGGACTGCGAAGGCCGCCAGCCCCTCCGTGCCGACTATACCTGCCGAGGTCGATGCCAAGGGCCAGCAGACCGGCAAGGAAGGGGAGGGACGGCAGGACTCGCCCCAGCCCCAATTACAGCCCCAGGCGGATGTTCAGGCCGTGCAGTCCAAGGTTGTCGATAACGGCGCCGGCCAGCCCGCACCGACAGGCAAACCTGAATTGCAGCCGAAGGGCGGCACGCAGGTTGAGGATGCCGCGCGGCTGAACAGGCCGGATCAAATCTCCCGTGAGCAGGATGTCCGGCAGGCGGCGGTCGAGGCCCCGGCCCCGGCTATCGGCGCAAATGCCGCAACTGAGAATGTGGTCAGGGTTCCGGGTGCGATGCCGCACAATTTGGCGGTCAGGCAGCAGAGGGTCTTTGAGGGCAGGAATATCGGAGTTTCGACGGACGCGCGCGCGGCCCAGCTTGGCCAGGCCGCACTCCAGCAGCAGGCTGGCCAGGCGGCCCAGGTTTTTGGCGCCGAGAAGGCACGCCATGCGGTTACGAGCCGCTCGCTGGTGGACCAGGTCGCGACCGGGATGAACGCGATGTTCAAACAGGGCGACGACGGGATGACAATCAAGCTGTATCCGCCTTCGCTCGGCAGCGTCAAGGTCCAGCTCTTCGCAAAAGAGCAGGAAGTCAGGGCGACCATAGTCGCTGAGAGCGCGGCGGTGAGGGACATACTCATCGAGAACCGCGCGCTGCTCAAGAGTTCGCTCGAAGACGCGGGCCTGAACCTGAAGGAATTTACTGTACAGCTTGAAAGCGGCTCTGGCGGGGGTCAGCGCGGTTTCTCCGGTGATGCTCGCGACGGCGGCCAGGCCGTGCGCCAGGGCAGCTTCATCGACGAGGAAGAAACAAATACAGTGAAGCCGGCCGTTAGGGTGGCCGACGGCTCGACCATCCATCTTGTCGTCTAAAGGAGGCGCGTTATGGTAGATCCAGTGTCAAGCAGTTCCAGCCAGTCTGCGGCCGCCGCGACAGGCTCGGCAAAGAAGATGGGCCAGCAGGACTTCCTGTTGTTGCTTGTTACACAGCTACGCCAGCAGGACCCGATGAAACCGATGGACAACACCGAGTTCGTCTCCCAGCTTGCGCAGTTCTCGTCTCTCGAACAGCTCAGCGGGATGTCGAAGGGCATGGACACCCTCGCCACCAAGCTCGACGCCATGGGAAGCTACGGCGCGCTGGGCCTCATCGGCAAGGAAGTCATGGCCAATTCCGCCACTCTCAGCTGGGACGGGACCAACCCGGTAACGGCGGGGTTCGGCGCGGAAAAGGCTGTCTCGGACTGCAAAGTTACAATCTACGACCAGTCCGGCAACGCGGCCAGGACGATAAGCCTGGGCGATGTGACCGCAGGCGCGAAGACATTTTCGTGGGACGGCAAGGGCGACAACGGGGCTGTCTTGAAAGCCGGAAGCTACAAGTTCGATGCATCAGGCACGGGCGCGGACGGAAAGGTGTGGACGACCAACGGTTACATCGGCGGTACGGTCGGCGGGGTTACATACGAGAACGGCTCTCCGCTTCTCTATGTCGGAGGGAACCTTGTCCCGATGTCGGATGTCATTTCGGTACAGGGCGCCGCAGCTGCGGCGGGTATATAACACAGAATAAGCCGGCCAGTGCGGCCGGCGCGGAGGTAGGTTATGTCGCTTTTGACTTCTCTTTTTTCAGGCGTCAGCGGACTCAACTCAAACGGAAGCGCGCTCTCCGTTGTCGGCGACAACATCGCCAACATGAACACGGCGAGCTTCAAGGCGTCCAGGGTCTCATTCGCGGACATTATGGCGGCCAGCCAGGGCGGTTTCCAGATAGGCCGCGGTGCGACCATCGGCGATATTGCCCCGGTGTTTACGCAGGGTTCGTTCGAGACCACGGAGAACAGCCTTGACCTCGCAGTATCCGGCAACGGTTTCTTCATCGTCAAGGACCAGAGCGGAGTGTATTACACGAGAGACGGCCAGTGCCGCCTTAACAAGGACGGTTATCTGGTAAAGGCCAACGGCATGAAAATGCAGGGATACCGGCTCGATGCGGCGGGCAACTCGACAGGCGCCCTTGGCGACTTGAACCTCTTCTCGGCGTCGTCCGCGCCGAGGGCCACCGCCGGGGCTACCATAAATGTAAACCTCAACTCGGCGTCCGCAATACCGCAGGCGTTCGTTACCGCGTCGGTAGTGGGCGCACCGGTTTCGACCGGAGCAGCCGACCCGGTGGGCGCCGGCGCGGCGACTTCCGGCGGTGCTTACACCGGCACGACAAACAAGACGTTCCAGGTTGAGATGCTGACGACGGGCACCCAAGCCACATCGACCTTCCGCTGGACAAACGACGGAGGCGTCACCTGGAGCGCGGCGACGCCGGTCGGGGCGAGCGTGACGATGGCGGATGGCGTCACGGCCAACTTCGGCGCGGGCAATTATGACGCCGGGCAGAAATGGATGATAAGCGCGACCTCGGCCAACCAGGGCCTTACGACCCCGGGCCTCTCAAGCAACCATAACACCGCGATAACGGTATTCGACTCGCTCGGCAACCCGCACGCAGTGACGGTATATTTCAGGAAGAGCGCCGAGGCCCCGACAGGCAATACATGGAACTGGTACGCGGTCACGAACGGCAGCGATACTATGTCCGGCAACACCGAGATACAGGCGACCGGGCAGTTGAAGTTTAACAGCCAGGGCGCGCTCTACAGCGAGGACACCACCTATTCCAGCTTCAACTTCAACGGCGGCGCGGGCCAGGCCCAGTCCATAACGTTTGACTTTGGGGACAACATCCTCACCGAAGGCGGCACCGGCTACAAGGGCTCAAGCCAGTTCGGCTCCGAGTCCGCAACCCTTTTCCAGACCCAGAACGGTTATGCCTCAGGCGCGCTCAAGAGCGTATCCATCGGCGGAGACGGAGTAGTCTCAGGCAGCTTTACCAACGGTCAGAACATGGGGCTTGGTATTGTGGCGCTCGCAAACTTCACTAATGTAAACGGCCTTACGAAGCAGGGAAACGGCCTGTACGGAGTTACAAACAGCTCCGGCCAGCCGCTCGTCGGACAGGGAGGGAAGTCGGGCATGGGCAGCATAAGCTCCAACTCGATAGAACTCTCGAATGTCGACCTGGCCGCCGAGTTTGTGAAGCTCATAACATTCCAGAGGGGGTTCCAGGCGAACTCAAAAACCATAACGACCACGGACGAGATGTTGAACGACGTCGTTAACCTCAAGAGATAACAAGGGAAGAGGCAATGCGCCCAGCTAAAACTATAGTTGTACTGTTTGGGATGGCCCTCCTCGCGGCCGCAGTTTTTGGATGCGGCCACGGGGAAGGAAAAAAGGAAGGGAAGGGCGGCGAGGGTGCCGTCAAGGCGGCATTCGTGATGGAGCCGATAGTTGTGAACCTTGCGGACGAGGAGGACAGATACCTGCGCGTGACGCTCGGGCTGGACATCGCCGACCAGAAGGAAATGGAAACGGTAAAGGGAAGCGTCCCCATGCTCCGGGACGCGGTGCTGACGCTTCTGTCATCGAAGCATTACGACGACCTTAGAAGCCCCGACGGCAAGGCGAAGCTTAAAGGCGAACTGATGAAGACCCTCAACGCGGCGCTCAAGAAAAACGCAGTGGCTAACGTTTATTACTCGGACTTTGTAGCCCAATAGGGATAAAAATGACGCAGATATTGTCACAGGACGAGGTAGATGCTCTGCTGACCGGGGTGGCCGGAGGAGAGGTGGAGCCGGAAGCTCCGGCGGACAACGGCGAGACGAAGTCGTACGACCTCGTCTCGCAGAGCAGGATTGTCCGCGGGCGCATGCCCGGGATGGACATCATAAATGAGAAGTTTGTCAGGAGCCTGAAAGGCGACCTCTCCAACTCCATGCGCCGTCCCGTCGAGTTTGTGAACACCAAGCGCGAAGTCCTCCGTTACGCGGAATTTATCAACAGGCTCCATGTCCCGTCGAATGTCAATATTTTCAGCCTCGAGCCGCTCGAAGGCTACGGGGTCCTGATACTCGAGGCAAACCTCGTGTTCTCGCTCGTAAACTGTTTCTTCGGCGGGGCGGCGGGGTTCCATTCAAAGGTCGAGGGCAGGGAGTTCACCCAGATTGAACAGAAGATAATAAACAACATTGTAAGGATGATGCTGAGGGACTACGAGGCCGCATGGGCGCAGGGCCACCCGCTCAAGCTCTCCTACATCCGCTCGGAGATAAACCCGAGTTCGGCAGGCATATGCGACCATACCGAGACGCTGATAGTCCACCAGTTCGACATCGACATAGATGGCCAGGTGGACAAGATGTTCATAGGCATACCTTATCCGGCGCTCGAGCCGATAAGTGAAAAACTGTTCTCCGGGTTTGTCGATTCCCGCTCCGGCGCGGAGCGGTGGAGGAGCTACTTTGAGAAGAAAATGCAGGACAGTTCGCTGGGCGTGACCGTCGAGCTCGGGAGGGAGACGATCACGCTCCGGGAGCTGATGGACCTTCAGGTGGGCGACATCATCCAGTTGGACCTGTCGCCGGAAGAGCCCATCGATGTCCTTGTGGAAGGCATCCAAAAGTACATAGGGCTGCCCGGAGTGGCAAACGGAAGCCAGGCCGTCAAGATCGCAGGCGTGCATGAAGGGGGATTCGAAGAATGAGTGATATTTCCGACAAAGACCGCGCCGCGGCGGAGGCGATGGAAGAGATGCTCGCGGGACAGACGTCCGCAAATGACGAGGCCGCCGCAGAGGCAATGCAAGAGATGCTTGCCGGCCAGACCCAGAATATCTCCGACAAAGACCAGGCGGCCGCGGAGGCGATGGAGCAGATGATGCTCCAGCAGGCGGCCCCGGAGGATGTGGCCCAGAAACCGCCGGCCCCGCCGGTAAAGGCCCAGCCCGTCAGCTTCGCGGAGGTAAGGGACTCCTCGACGGGGATGGGAACGGCCCAGAACCTTGAATTCATCATGGATATACCGCTTCGGATTTCGGTCGAGCTGGGGCGGACGAAGGTGATGGTGGGAGACCTGCTCAGGATGGCCCACGGCTCGGTCATCGAACTGGACAAGATGGCGGGCGAGCCGATGGAAGTAATGGTAAACGATAAGCTGATAGCCAAGGGCGAAGTGGTTTTGGTCAACGAGAAGCTCGGCATAAGGCTCACGGATATTGTGAGCCAGACCGAGCGCATCAAGAAGCTCGGGTAACAGGAGGTCATCGGATGAAACGGTTAATGGCGGTAATCATATTTCTTCTTCTGCCAAGCGCATCATACGCGTTTGTATCGGTAGAGACGGTCGGGAACGCGGCTATACCTACGGCCCAGGCCGTGTTGATGGCCCAGGCGGAGGCGCTGGCTGCGCAGTCTCCCGTCCAGGCGGCACAGCCCGACCCGGTATCGTCCATGCCGACCCAGAAGGGCCTGCCGGTCGGCAGGCTGGCATTCGGGATGTTCGCGGTAGCCGGGCTTATGGGCGGGTCGTTCCTGATAATGAAGAAATTCATGGGCAGCCGGGGGATACTCCCGACCAACCAGCGGCTGATAAGGATTATATCGTCCGCCCCCCTCGGGATGAAGTCGAACGTGGTGCTGGTGGACGTAGCGGGCGAGAACTTCCTGATAGGGGTCTCGGACGGCAAGATAGAACTGCTCGACAGGATTGAAGGCAAGATTGACGCGGCGGCCCCGCAGGAGTCTGCCAAAAAGGACAAGGTGGATTTCTCCAAGGTCCAGCAGGCGATAATGAAGGCCCTCAAGGAGAAGGGCCGGATGCTTGTCGGCGAGGAGCGGCCATATGAGGACGCCTTCCCTGTGCACGCCAAAAAGGCGAAGAGGGGCCGCAGGCCATCCAGGCCGGCAGCCCCGCCGGTAACGGTCGCGGCTGTTGCCCTTGCCCCCAGGAAAGCAAAGGCCGCGGCGCCTGCCGTAAACCCCGCGCTCAGGCTGCTGGAGAAGGCCGAGATGGCTGGGCAGGTTGTCAAGCCGGCCAGGGTGGAGAGGCCGTCCCGTACAGCAAAGGCAGTAAAGCCGGAAAAAACCTCGAAGCCGGAAAATAAGCCGGAAAACTACGAGGAAGCGGGCACGATAATAGACATAAAGGCGAAGGCCAAGTCGGGCAACGCGAGGGGCGCTGTCGCCCAGGCGGTCCTGCCCAGGATGCAGGAGGACTTCGACGAGATTGTCATCGAACGGACATCGAGCATCAGGCCGGCCGCCCAGAGGAATTACTACCAGAACCTCGGTGCCCAGATTGCCGCGAAGGCGCAGGCCATGCCGGATGCCGAGACCTTAAGCCCGTCGGCGCTTGCGCTGAAGGAAAAGATAGACAGGATGAGGATGACGCTATGAGAAGGTTTGCGGCGATGGCTGGGACGTTGGTTCTCTTCGCGCTTTGCGCGGGGACGGCCTATGCCCGACAGGCGCAGGGTCTTCCCCTGCCGTCCGTGAGCCTGAGCTTTGCGCAGAGCGCGGACCCGGCAAAGGTCTCATCCGCGATGCAGGTGCTCATAATGATGACCGTCCTGTCGCTTGCGCCCGCAATCCTTATGATGGTCACTTCCTTCGTCAGGATAGTCGTCGTGCTGTCGTTCCTCCGCCAGGCGCTCGGCACGATGCAGACGCCGCCGAACCAGGTCCTGATAGGGCTCGCGCTGTTTCTGACCTTTTTCATAATGTCGCCGGTAATCACGCAGATAAAGGCCGAAGCATACCAGCCCTACATGGAAAAGAAGATAGACATAAGCACCGCATACGACAAGGCGGCCATGCCGCTCAAGACCTTCATGCTCCGCCAGACCAGAGAGAAGGACCTGGGGCTGTTTGTGGGCATAGCGAAGCTCCCGCAGCCCAGGGGGCCGCAGGACCTCCCGCTCGAAGTGGTCGTGCCCGCGTTTCTGATAAGCGAGCTGAAGACCGCGTTCCAGATAGGCTTCATGATATACATACCGTTCCTTATCATAGACCTTGTGGTCGCGTCCGTGCTGCTCTCCATGGGCATGATGATGCTGCCGCCCGTAATCATATCCCTGCCGTTCAAACTTATGCTCTTCGTGATGGTAGACGGCTGGGCGCTCGTTGTCGGTTCGCTGGTAAACAGTTTTAACTAAAGGCGGGATCAGATGACCGAATCATTCGTGATGGACCTTGGGGCGAAGGCGATAGAGACCGCGATGTTTCTCGCGGCCCCGATACTGGGCGTCAGCCTGGTCGTCGGCGTGGTGATAAGCGTAATACAGGCCGTGACCCAGATTAACGAGATGACGCTCTCATTCATACCGAAGATAATCGCCGTCGTGGCGGCGCTCGTAATATTCTTCCCGTGGATGCTCCAGCTTATGATGGACTTCACGACCCAGCTTTTCATGAGCATACCGGGTGCGGTGAGGGGGTAGACCTTGGGCCTGTTGCCGCTCGACAGGATAATGGTTGCCGTGCCGGTATTCGTCCGGCTGCTGGCGTTCTTTTACTTCGACCCGCTACTTGGCGGGAGGAGGGTGCCGTTCCAGGCGAAGGTTGCGCTCGCGCTCGTGTTCGCGTTCATGATTTCACAGGCCGTTCCCGGCAGGGGACTGTCGGTCGATATGGGGGCCGTCGAGCTTGCGGCAAGTATTGCGGGCGAGGTGATGATAGGACTGTCGATGGGGTTCATGGTCCGCGTGGTGTTCGCCGGCATCGAGATGGCGGGCCAGGTGCTCGGATTCCAGATGGGCTTTTCGATAGTCAACGTGCTTGACCAGACGAGGGACGGGCAGGTATCCATAACAGGCCAGTTCTTCGATTTTATGGCGGTGATATTCTACCTCTCCATAAATGCGCACCACTTCCTGTTCAGGGCGGTGGTCAGGAGCTTCGAAGCGGTCCCGGCCCTCGGGTTCATGGGGTTCCGGGCCGGGTTCCCGGAATTCATTATCGCGCACACCGGCAAGATGCTGGTGCTGGCGATCGTGCTTGCCGCGCCGGGTATCGTCACCCTCTTTCTGCTTAACTGCGCGATAGGCCTGATGGCCCGCACTTTCCCGCAGATGAACATCTTTGTTATAGGCTTCCCGATTACGGTAATGGCGGGGCTGATGGTGGTCCTGACCTGCATGCCGTTTATGGGCGACGTCTTCATCCGTGCGTTCGATACCGCCTGGAAGGCTGTAGACAGCACGATCGGGTTCATGTCTTAAAGGGGAATAAAGAATAATGTCGGAAGATTCTGGACAGGAGAGGTCCGAACAGGCAACGCCCAAGCGGCGCGAAGAGGCGCGGAACAAGGGGCAGGTCGCCAGGAGCAAGGATGTGCCCTTTGCGGCAATACTCGTGGCCGCCGTCATCTCCGCGCTCGCGTTCCATGCCGGCTCGACGGGCATGAAGGCGATGATGCGCGACGCGCTTGGCTCCTGCTGCACAAAAGACATGACCGTAACCGAGTTATCGTCTCTGTTCCTCGGGTTCTGCTGGACATTCCTCAAGGTAACCGGCCCGCTCTTCCTTGCAATGGCGGCCGCGGCCGGTATATCCAACCTCGCAATGGTCGGCTTCATGGTGTCCGAAGAGGCGCTCGGGCCGGATATGAAGCGCATAGACCCGATACAGGGGTTCAAGCGGATTATCTCGCTGCAGGCGGTACTGGAATTCGCAAAGTCCTCGTTCAAGGTCGTCGTAATCGGCGCGGTTATGTATGCCTATTTCAGGAACATGGCGCCGAGCCTGCCGATGCTTATGGACGCGGATGTCCCCGGCATCGCCGACTACTGGCTGCGCGCCACGGTACGGATGCTCATTTATGCCGCGATAGCGATAGGCGGCCTGTCCGTCGTCGATTATGTCCACCAGCGATGGGAGCACGAGAAGAAGCTCCGCATGTCCAAGGAAGAGATAAAGGAGGAGATGAAGCACACCGACGGCGACCCGATGGTCAAGGGCCGCCAGAGGGCCATCCAGAGGGACCTCGCCAGAAGAAGGATGATGCAGAATGTGCCGAAGGCCGATGTAGTCCTGACCAACCCGACGCACCTCGCGGTCGCGCTGAAGTACGACCCGGGCAAGGGCGCGCCAAAGGTGCTGGCAAAGGGCGCGGGCAAGATTGCCGAGAAGATAAAGGAGATAGCCAAGGCATCGGGTGTGATGATAATAGAGAACAAGCCCCTTGCGAGGGCGATATATAAGAAGGTCGAGATCGGCCGCGAGATACCGGTAGAGCTTTATCAGGCTGTCGCCGAGGTGCTTGCATACATCTACGGGCTGGGCAGGAGCAGGGAAAAACTGAAAAAGAGGATATAATGGCCGCAAAATCCGGCAGGGATGCCATCGAGAGCTTTTTCACGCTTGCAATGCTCAAGAACCCGGACCTGATCATGGCGATGGGCGTTATCGGGATAATGTTCCTGATGATACTCCCGCTTTCCCCGGTCATACTGGACTTATGCCTCACGATGAGCTTTGCCTCGTCGGTCGTGATACTGATGGTCGCGATATATACCATCCAGCCTCTTAAATTCTCTGTATTTCCGTCGCTGCTCCTGGTAACCACGCTGTTCAGGTTGTCGCTCAACATAGCGTCCACGAGGGTGATACTGCTGCACGGCAGCGAAGGCCCCGGGGCGGCTGGCCATGTAATTATGTCGTTCGGCAACTTCGTCGTCGGGGGCAATTACGCCGTCGGCCTGATAGTGTTCCTGATACTCGTCATAATAAATTTCGTCGTCATCACAAAAGGTTCGGGCCGTATCGCGGAGGTTTCCGCAAGGTTCACCCTCGACGCCATGCCCGGCAAGCAGATGAGCATTGACGCCGACTTGAACGCCGGGCTTATCGACGACGTTGAGGCCAAAAGGCGCAGGAAGGAGATAGCCGCGGAGGCGGACTTCTACGGCGCGATGGACGGCTCGTCGAAGTTTATAAGGGGCGACGCGGTTGCGGGTATTGCCGTAACGATAATCAACATAGTCGGCGGGTTCTTCATAGGCATCCTCCAGAACCACATGGCCTTTGCGGACGCGCTCAAGACCTACACGCTCCTGACTATCGGCGACGGGCTTGTCGCCCAGATACCGGCGCTTATCGTTTCGACCGCGGCCGGCCTCGTAATGACGCGCGCGGCGGGAGAGTCAAACCTCGGCGAGAACATCTTCGACCAGGTGTTCGTGCAGTACAAGGCAATCGGTTCGGCCTCCGGCATCCTGATAATATTCGGGCTGATCCCCGGACTTCCGCATTTGCCGTTTATCACGCTCGGCTGCGCGGGCCTGGCGCTTGCGTGGGTCAAGATGAACAAGGAGGCGGTGGATACGGCGCTGGCCGAGGCGGCCCCCGCCCCGGCAAAGGCGGCCCCGGAGCGGATAGAGGACATGCTCAAGCTCGATGTCCTCTCGCTGGAGGTGGGGTATGGCCTGATAACCATCGCGGACTCGGAACAGGGCGGGTTCCAGGACAGGATACGCGCCCTCCGCAAGCAGTTTGCGACCGAACTCGGCATAGTCGTACCGCCGATACACATAAGGGACAACCTCCAGCTCAAGCCCAATATGTACCGGATACTGCTGAAGGGCAACGAGGTCGCAAAGGACGAGGTCATGCCGGGCCATTTCATGGCGCTCGACTCGGGCGCGGCTGCCGGGGCCCTCGACGGAATATCCGCCAACGACCCTGCCTTCGGACTTCCGGCGGTCTGGATAAAGCAGGACCAGAAGGAGCGGGCCAAACTGCTCGGGTATACGGTAGTCGACCCCGTTACGGTGCTTGTGACGCACCTTGCCGAGGCGCTGCGAGTCCATGCGCACGAGCTGCTCGGCCGCCAGGAAGTGCAGTCCCTCGTGGACACGCTGGCCGAAGCCTACCCGAAGGTCGTGGGCGAAATAGTGCCGGACGCGGTGAACGTCGGGCTGCTCCAGAAGGTGCTCCAGAGCCTGCTTAAGGAGAGGGTCTGCGTCAGGGACCTCCTGACCATACTGGAGACGCTCGCCGATGTGACGCCCGTCGTCAAGGACACCGAGATACTGACCGAGTATGTCCGTCAGGCGCTCGCCAGGACAATCAGCAGGCAGTATATAAACAAGGACAACACGCTGAAGGTTATCACGCTGGAGCCGAGCCTGGAGGAGGCGCTCTCCAACGCCTTCAAGAAGACCCAGCAGGGCGCGTATCTGGCCATCGAGCCGGAAGTGGTCCAGGGCCTGCTCGACTCGATAGGCCGCACGGTCCAGAGGAGCCAGGACACGGACGCGACCCCGGTGATGCTTTGCGGGGCGAAGGCGCGCCCGTCGCTCCGTAAGTTGATAGAACGCCATTTTCCGCACCTTCCGGTGCTGTCGCATAACGAGATATCCGATAACGTCAGGGTACATACCGTTGGGGAAGTGAGGCTGGCATATGCAGATTAAAAAATTTACGGGTACAAATGTCCAGGAAGTGCTGAAGAACATCAAGGCCGAGTTCGGGCCCGACGCCTTTATAATATCCACGAGGACCTTGAAGCCGTCCGGCCTTAAGGGCATGTGGGAGAAGCCGAGGATTGAGGTGTCCGCCGCGAAGGACTATATCCCGGAGCCGGCAAAGGGCAGCAAGGAAATGTATCTGGCGGACGAGATACGCGAGATCAAGGGAATGGTATCCAACCTCCTCTCAAGCCTTCCTATCGAGGCGGACAAGGACGAGCTGGGATACCACGGGAGGCTCGTACAGGCAGGCATGGACCTTGTCACTGCGACGAAGCTGTCGAAAACGATTATGGAAAAGTCGAAAGGCGAAGACCCGGCGCAGGTGCTGTTCGATACTATTTCCGGGGTCGTGGACACCGCAAGGGGCCTGTCGAAATCGGCAAAGAAGGCCGCATTATTCGTTGGCCCGACCGGTGTCGGCAAGACGACGACCGTTGCAAAGCTCGCGGCCCTTCTTACCTTCAAGGAAAAGCTAAAGGTCGGGCTAATAACAATCGATACATACAAGATAGCGGCGGTGGAACAGCTCAAGATGTACGCCGAGATTATGCAGATACCGCTCGAAGTCGTATCCTCCCCGAGGGACCTCGCCCCTGCGCTCCGCAGGCAGAGCGCGATGGACTTTGTCCTGATAGACACCCCGGGCAGAAACCACCGCGATATGGAACAGATGGCCGAGCTTGAGGCGGTATACGGTTCGGGCGGATCGCTTAACACGTACCTGCTGCTGTCGGCGACATCGAGCGTGGACAACCTGAAGGACGCGATAGACTGCTACTGCAAATTGCCCGTGGACAGCCTGGTTTTCACCAAGCTCGACGAAGTGGCCTGCTACGGGAATATCGTAAGCGCGGCGATGCATTCCGGCAAGCCTGTATCATACCTGACTACAGGCCAGCGGGTGCCGGAGGACATCGAACCCGCGACTTCCGAAAAGATGGCGACGCTGCTGGTAAACAGGAAGGTGGCTTAAAAAATGGCTGACCAGGCAGCAACACTCAAGGACATGGCGCGCGAAGGCGCGGCTCTCTCGCCGGGTTCTCCCGGGGCGGCAGTGGTGGCTGTGACGAGCGGCAAGGGCGGTGTGGGAAAGACCAATATAGCCTCAAACCTCGCGATATGCCTTGCAAGGGGCGGCGACCGGGTGGTCCTCATGGATGCCGACCTGGGGCTCGGGAGCGTCGATGTCCTGCTGGGCGTTTCACCTGCGTACACCATGCAGAATATGGTCGAGGACGGGGTGCCGCTCTCCGATGTTATGCTGGAAGGGCCCGGGGGGATAAGGATTTTGCCTGCGGGGTCCGGGGCGCTCAGCGTCACCGGCCTCTCCGACGAGCGCAAGGGCGCCCTTTTGACGGAGCTGATGAAGCTTGAAGAAGACGCCGACATCCTCCTGCTCGACACCGGCGCGGGAATATCCGAGAATGTCCTTTATTTCTGCCGGGCCGCCGGGGAGGTCATACTCGTGACATCACCAGAACCCACTGCGGTAACCGATGCCTATGCGGTGATAAAGGTGCTGCACCAGACCGGGAGCCGTGCAAACATCAGGGTGCTGGTCAACAATGTCAGGCGGCCAAAAGAGGCGCAGGATGTATTTGAAAGCCTCAGGAGGGTGTCGGAGAGGTTCCTGGGCGTTGCCCTCGACTACTGCGGCATGGTGCCGGTTGACACTAACGTCCCCAGGTCGGTAGTCCAGCAGAAGGCTTTCATCCAGGCATTTCCCGCGTCTCCCGCAAGCCGGGCGATTGAGGACCTTGCCATGACCGTCGTATCCTGGAACGGCGGCGAGAAGGGCGTGGTCGGGATTCGCGGGTTCTGGGAGCGCATCATCGCGACGAGGCCGTAAAGGCGCTCGATGTTTGAGTTAAAGATTACCCCGCCTTTGTCCGATAAGCAACGCAACTACCTAACAGGGAAAGGTTGCTTATGACAATAGCAAGTGCAGTCCAACTAAGGCTTTCAGACGCAACGTTCACCCTGCTGCGTGATCACATACTTGTCAAGACCGGAATTTTTCTGGGGGACGGCAAGAAATACCTCGTAGAGTCCAGGCTTGTAGGGCACCTGGCTGACAAGGGTTTCACGAGTTTCGAGGAGTATTACCAGTATATAAAGAGGAGTGGAGACAGCGCCGAGGAAGAGACCTTCTTCGACGTGATGACGACCAACGAGACTTACTTCTTCCGCGATAACCCGCAGCTCGACTTCTTTGAGAAGCTCGTAGTGCCCATGATAAAATCCGAGAATGCGGCCGGACGGAAATTCCGCATCTGGAGCGCCGGTTGCAGCAGCGGAGAGGAGCCGTACACGCTCGCCGTCATGGCGAAGACGGCCCTCCCCGGCATAGCGATGCAGCAGCTCGAAATAATCGGGACCGACCTCAGCAAAACCTGCCTTGGCCTCGCGAAGGCGGGGATATATAGCGCATATTCCATCCGTAACATCCCCGAACCGGCCCTTGCCAGGTTTTTCATGAGGAAAACCAATGAATATTGCATAAGCAGAGAAATACGCGAGCTTGTCCGGTTGGACAAGCTCAACCTCTCCGACCAGCCGTCGCTGAACAGGATGAGGGGCTTTAACCTTATATTCTGCAAGAATGTCTTCATCTATTTTTCTGATGAGGTGAGGATGAAAATAGCGGAGGGGTTCAACAAGGCCCTTCTGCCGGGTGGGATGCTGGTACTGGGGCCGTCTGAATACCTGAAAGACTGCAGCCGTCTATTTGCGCCCCAGAAGCATGGACAATGCGTTTACTACAGGAAAATATAAGAATGGGGGTCAGCCATGGTTGACACAAAAATGAGGATCCTGGTGGTCGACGACTTCTCGACCATGAGGAGGATCGTCAAAAACATACTGAAGCAGATAGGCTTCGAGAACCTCGATGAGGCTGAAGACGGTAAGCAGGCCTTCGCAAAGCTGAAGGCCGAGAAATTCGACTTCCTCGTCTCCGACTGGAATATGCCGAACATGACCGGTATCGAACTGCTCCAGGCCGTCAGGGCCGACGCGCAGCTCAAGAACCTCCCGGTGCTTCTGGTCACTGCTGAGACGGAGAAGGAGAAAGTCCTGGAGGCTGTACAGTCCGGCGTGAACAACTATGTAGTCAAGCCGTTTACGGCAGAAGTCCTAATGGAAAAAATCAACAAAATATTCAACAAGTAATCCCAAGCCAACTGGAAACTTACCGGGACGGGAGGAATTTATATGGGACCGAATGCCAAACGCAAAGAAGATTTTATTGACGACCGGGGTGCCGATGCAGAGATGGGCGAGCTCGTAGAGCTTACGGAAGCGATGGCCCACGGAGATTTCTATAAGGATATATCCGGGCAGCTCCAGGGCGAACTGGGCCGCCTCGCCGAGTTTATAAACATGATAAAGGGCGGGATGATCAATGTCCATGTCCAGGCAAAATATACTGCGGAACAAATACCGCAGGCCTCGTTAGAGCTGTCCGGCATAAACGACGTGACCCTTGACGCGACTAACCGCGTACTCGAGCTTACCGAGCGCGTGCAGGACAGGGAGGTCGCGATTGTAAAGGTTATAGCGGCGCTCAAAGAGGACATGCCCGTGGGCGGCAGCGAACTCATTGCCGAACTCGAGAAAAACCTTGCCGGCAACAAAGAAGACCTTATGAGCATAATAGCCACTATGTCTTTCCAGGACATGACCGGCCAGAAGATAAGGAAGATTATCAAGGTGGTGGACGAGGTCCAGACCCGCCTGCTGGAGATACTGCTCAGCGTAGGCGC
>DASXVI010000236.1:0-2456 GCA_036504315.1 Nitrospirota bacterium | reverse complement strand
GGGGGCCGCAATATTAAGGGCCAGCCTACGGCTGACGCCCCGAAGAATTCCGTCCCCCATTACGACAAAGCCCGACTCATCTCATCGATTGTTCCTTAATGATATAATTGTTAGTAAGAGTAAATACGGATACTCCGCCTTGCACAGTCATGCGAGTCGGCAGGAGGTATAGAGATGAAAGTATTTATTACAGGCGCGAACGGGTTTACCGGTTCGGCCATACTCAGAAAGCTGGCGGAGGCAGGGCATGAGGTAATGGGGCTTGTCCAGGAAACCTCCCATGAGGCTGATGTCAAGAATGCCGGGGGCATCCCGATAATCGGGGATTTATTGGTGCCCGAACCGTGGACGGAGGCGGTTAAAAACTGCGATGTGGTCATAAGCGCGTCGTCGCCTTACAGGACAAACGAGAAACTGTCGGTAGACGAGGCATACAGGAGGGCCGAGGCCCATTCCGAAATGGTAGGGAACCTGCTCCGGGCCGCTTCAAAATCCAGCGTTAAGGCTGCGGTGCTCACCTATCACATCACGGCTTTCGGCAACCAGGGGGACCGCTGGGCAAGCGAGGTCATGGGCATCTCGCCGGTGGGCCTCGGGATACCGATCGCCGGCACATACTGGGACATAGACCGGATGGCGCGGAGGGCCGGA
This sequence comes from Nitrospirota bacterium, assembly GCA_036504315.1. GTDB lineage: Bacteria > Nitrospirota > JACRHJ01 > JACRHJ01 > JACRHJ01 > DASXVI01. The sequence goes on along the minus strand of DASXVI010000236.1, from coordinate 1,805 downwards.
GTCCCGACGATAGAGGTATTCCCCGGATGGGTCTATGGGCCGTCCAACTGGTTCAGGGACTTTCTGGTGAGCGGTCTTCGCGCGGGCAGGCCTATGGTCATAGGCGCCGGATATAATTACAGGAGCCTGATACATATAGACGACCTGGCCGAGGGCTACCGGCTGATACTCGACAAGATGCCGGTTGGCGAGCGGTTCTGTCTTGTGGATTCGCACCCGGTACGGCAGAGGGAGCTTGTGAATTTTGTCGCGCGTGAGATGGGACTGCCGGAGTCCGACGAGGTCGATTATGTAGTCTTTGCCAAGGAGATGGGAGATATCCTGGCCGACGCGATGGTGTCGTCGGTCCGTGCGACAAACACGAAGGCGAAGAAGGAGCTTGGCTTCCGTCCGAAGCTCGACGATTACAGCGCGGGTGTGCCGTCGGTCCTGCGGGCGCTGGGCGAGCGCACGATGGGCCAGCCCAAAGCGGCCGCGTGAACAAAAAAGGCCGGCCCAATGAATGGGTCGGCCTTTATATTGTGAACCCTCACCCCAACCCCTCTCCCGGAGGGCGAGGGGAACGGAGTTATCTAAAGTTACTTGTTCATCGACTCGATAAAGTCCTTGTTCGTCTTTGCGACGCGGAGCTTCTCTATCAGGAACTCCATGGACTCGACGGTCGAGAGCGGGTTTAGTACCTTGCGCAGGACCCACATCTTGTTCAGGGTGTTCTGGTCCACCAGAAGCTCTTCCTTCCTGGTGCCGGAAGCGTTTATGTCGATGGCCGGGAACACGCGCTTCTCGACGAGCTTCCTGTCCAGGTGAAGCTCCATGTTGCCGGTGCCCTTGAACTCTTCGAATATGACGTCGTCCATCCTGGAGCCGGTGTCTACGAGCGCGGTCGCGATAATCGTGAGGCTTCCGCCTTCCTCGATGTTGCGCGCGGCGCCGAAGAACCTTTTCGGCCTCTGGAGGGCGTTGGCGTCGATACCGCCGGAAAGGACCTTGCCGGACGGCGGGACAATCGTATTGTATGCCCTCGCGAGCCTCGTGACGGAATCGAGCAGGATTACGACATCCTTCTTGTGCTCGACAAGCCTCTTGGCCTTCTCGATGACCATCTCGGCCACCTGTACATGCCTTTGCGGCGGCTCGTCGAATGTTGAAGACACGACCTCGGCCTTGACCTGACGGGTCATGTCCGTGACCTCTTCAGGCCGCTCGTCGATGAGCAAGACGATAAGGACCATCTCGGGGTTGTTCTTCGTGATTGCCTTGGCGATGGACTGGAGCAGCATCGTCTTGCCGGTGCGCGGCGGGGCGACGATCATGCCGCGCTGGCCTTTGCCTATCGGCGTCACAAGCTCCATTACCCGGGTGTTCATGTCGCCCGGGACTTCGAGCATTATCTTCTCGTCCGGGTAAAGCGGGGTGAGGTTGTCGAACAGTATCTTGTCGCGGGTCTCTTCCGGCGGCTCGAAGTTGACCGACTCGACCTTGAGGAGCGCGAAGTACCTCTCACCCTCCTTGGGCGGCCTTATCTGCCCGGCAACCGTGTCGCCGGTGCGGAGGTTGAACCTCCTGATCTGCGACGGCGAGACATATATGTCGTCCGGGCCCGGGAGGTAGTTATAGTCCGGTGCGCGCAGGAAACCGAAGCCGTCCGGCAGGGTTTCGAGGACGCCCGCGCCGTAAATCTGGCCGTTCTTCTCGGTCTGGGCCTGGAGGATGGCGAAGATAAGCTCCTGTTTGCGAAGCCCGCTCGCGCCTTCCACCTTCAGTTCCTTGGCGATGTTGGTAAGGTCGCCGATGCTCTTTTCCTT
>DASXVI010000235.1:0-4739 GCA_036504315.1 Nitrospirota bacterium | reverse complement strand
TCTCTGATAGGACAAGAAACCTCCAAGAGCCTTCCCATTCCCTAAAGAGCGTATCACTCGGTTGTCAGCACCGACTCTTTTTCGGCGGCGGCATGGATAAACGGCTGGTTGCGGAAGCGGTCCTTCAACTCGCCGAGTTTGCCCTTGTTCCAGGACGACACCTTGGTAAAGTAGCCGGTTATGCGCGTGATGCCTTCGACTTCCTCCGAGCCGCATGAAGGGCAGGAGTCGGACAGCCCGCGCGAGGTCTTGCCGCAGTCCCCGCAGGCCGTAAACTCCGGCGACAGCGCCACCTGGTCGTTCAGGGTAAGCTGGAATACCTTCGTGACAAAGTTTGCGACAGATGCCGGGGACGGCTGCGCCTCGCCCAGCCAGATATGCGTGAGCGACCCCGCCTCTATCATCGGGTGGAACAGTCCCTCGGTGCGGACGCGGTCTATCGGGCCGACCTGTGCCGAGACCGGGATGTAGGTCGAGTTCGTGTAGTATATGTGGCCCTTCGCGATGTCGCCCTTGACCGTATGGCCCGAAAGCGGGCTGTGGTAGCGGAGGTCGAGTTTTGCGAAACGGTGCGCGGTCGATTCCGCCGGGGTCTGTTCGAGCACGAACTTTATCCCGTGCTTCTCCGACAGCCTCTCGCCGAGTATCTTCATCTGGGCGATAACCTTAAGACCGAACTTCAGGTACTGGCTGCCCTCGTGCATCTCATGCCCGGCATGGACCTTCACAAGCTCGTTTAAGCCCACCATCCCGATGAGGAACGACGCCCTGTTCATCCGCAGGTACGGCTGGCCGTCCTTTGCCATGGTGAGGAGCGCCAGCGGGCCGGACTCGCCGAAGGAGAGAAGCCTCTCTATGAAATACCGCTTCTGGATGTGGGCCTTGGCCGCAATGTCCATCCGCTCGGACAAAATGCGGAACAGCTCGGAATCGCTCCCCTTGGCCTCGTATCCCATGCGCGGCAGGTTCAGCGTCACATTCTGGAGCGCCGAATACCGCATCTTCCAGGGCTGCTTCGCGTCCTCGAAGTCCTGCTTCTCCAGCTTGAAGGACAGCCGGCAGCACTCGGAAATCTTTGCAGTCTCGCCCCTGTCGAACACATAATATGTGTTGCCCATCTTTGCCGAGACCGCTGATATATGCTCAAGGAAGGCCTGGTGGCCGGGCGTCTGGAAAAACTTCTCGGTGATGTGCACGAGCGGCTTGGGGAAGAAGAACGGCCTGCCCTGCGCGTCGCCGTCGAAATAAACATCGAACAGCGCCCACGCGAGCTTCCTCGCCCACTCCCCGTATTCGCCGTATGTCTTGCCGGTGTACTCTCCGCCCGGCCCGATTGCCGGGACATCCTCGAAATGCTTCGGGACCTCCCAGTAGAGGTTGATGTCCGAGAATATCGCCTGCCCGCCGCGCGCGACCGCCTGCTGCGAATACTCGAATATCAGCATCTGGGCAAGCTGGTGTATATCCTCGTCCGGCATCCCTTCTATGTATGGCGCGAAGAAGAGGTTGACGGCGTCCCAACCTATAGCGCCCGCGAAGTTGCCCTGGAGCGCGGCCGAGAACTTGACCATATGCGCAAGCAGCACCTCGGGCCGCCTGGCCGGTTTGGCCGAGGAGAGCGAATGGGGCAGGGATAGCCCGAATTTTTTGAGGTATTCCAGCGACTGGCCTGAGCAGTATGGACGGTCTATGAAACCTAAGTCGTGCAGGTGTATGTCGCCCCGCATATGCGCGTCGGCCACGTCGTCCGAGAAAACAGACAGGAGCGCGTACTCCTTCTTTATGCTCTCGGCGAGGGTGAGGTTCGTGGCCTCCGGGCCGTGCGGTATGTTCGCGTTTTCCTTGTTCTGGCAGAGTATCAGCTTCTCGACATCGAAGAGCGGCATGCCGAGGCGCATATGCTGGCGGCGGGCGGTTTCAAGCCCGTATTCGATAAGTTTCGCATCGACCAGCTCGCGGACGAGCGGCGCGGTAAGCGACTTGAGACGGGATGCGCCGATTATCCGCTCGACATCGAGCGAGATGGCCTCGGCGGTCGCCCTGTCTATTGAGGTCTCCCTCATCAGGGCATCGACGATGCGCTGGCGGTCCCACGTGACTACCTCGTCGCCCGAGGTCCTGACGAACAGGGCGATATCGGTGGTCTCACCGGCAAAAAGATCCGGCTCCTGGGCTGTCAGCCTGAAATCGTCCCTGAAATCGCCACCGTAATCTTCAAGGTCGCGCAACCCCGCCTCCAGTATTATAACCCTGCCAATCTGCGGCATTTAACGATGGGCCCCGAAAATCCGCCCACAGGTTATCCCCAGGAAAAGCCCCTGTTATCCCCACATAAATCCACAGCTTATCCAAGATGTTGTTGATGTATATATTTATAACACAAGATGTTGTGCCCGTCAAGGGCTTTCTTTCTCCTTGACTTCTGCCCTCGTGTCGGGTAAAAGTATGGAAAAACTTTCACTTATCCAAAAAGGGGTCCCGATATGCGCAGAGTTAAAGCAATTTTTATGGTCATCTGCATAGTTTTTCTCGCCGCCGGCGTCTCCGGCTGCGGTAAGCAGGAGACTACAAACGCCGAGGACGACTTCAAGAAGGGGACGCGGCTATTTCAGGACGGGAAATACGAGGAGGCCTTAAAGGCCTACGACAGTGCGGTCCAGGGCAAGCCGGACTATGCCGCCGCATGGTTCTACCGTGGAAACACGCTCAGCAAGCTCGGCCGAATACCGGATGCGGTGGATTCCTTCAACAAGGCTATAAAGTACGCCCCGACGATTGCGCAGTCCTATTACAACAAAGGCATCGCCCTGGTTAACATGGGGAAAAACGAGGAGGCGCTCCTGGCGTTCGATATGACGCTCGCAGTGGACCCGAAATACATGAAGGCCTGGGCGAATAAAGGGGCCGTGCTGAACAGGCTGGGCAGGAAGGCAGAGGCCGAGCAGGCCTTTGGTAAATACAGGGAACTCGCCGGCTCCGGCGCCGCCGAACCCGGCGCGGCCTTTTCCGGTAATTCTACGGCAAAGAAATAGCAGGAGGGGGCCTGGGGCGCGAGGGTCCGGCCCCTGTAATCCAATAACCGCCGGCTACTTAACCACCAGCACTTCCAATTCGCCGTGGCGTCTTAATATGTGTACGCCCACATCCTCTTCCTGCCGCAGGAGCGAAAGGTCTACTGAGGCGTCCCCCACCTTCAGGTTCTCAATCGTCAGGCTTGCAAGCATGTCCGGCAGGGTGGGCTTGTCGAACCGGACCTGCCGCCTCGGGGCGTTTATGCCAAGCCCCAGACACGCCTGCAGCAGCATGAATATCGCGGCCGACGCCCAGGCCTGCGGCGAGCATGCGACCGGGTAAAGCGTCGGCCCTTGCCCTTCCCTCTTGTGGAAGCCGCAGAAAAGCTCCGGCAGACGGTTTAAATCGACATGCATGCTCGTGTCGTACATCCCTGTAAGCACCGAGCAGGTCTCATCCTTAAAGCCGTACTCAGCCAACCCCTGGGCAATAAGGGCGTTGTCGTGCGGCCATATCGAGCCGTTGTGGTACGACATCGGGTTGTACAGCACCTCTTCCGACCCAAGCGTCCTGATGCCCCAGCCGGAGAACATATCCCTCGCCATCAACCCCCGGCATATCTGCCTGGCGTGCGAATCAGACGCAACCTTCGTAAAAAGGCAGTGCCCCGCATTCGAAGTCTTTATCCTGCAAAGCCTCTTCTTGCCGTCAAGGGCCATCGCGTAAGTCCCTATCTCGTCGCACCAGAATGTGTCGTTGAACCTCTCCTTGAGTTCTCTCGCCCCCCTTCGCAGGCCTTCGGCCTTGTCCGCCTTCCCGAGCACAAAGGCCAGCTCAGAGGCGTACCGCTTCGCGGCATAGGCGTAGCCCTGCACCTCGCAGAGCGCGATGGGCGGTTCGGCGTCCGAGCCGTCCGAGTGGGATACCGAATCGTAGGAATCTTTCCAGCCCTGGTTTACAAGGCCGTTCGGGGAGCGCCTGCGGTATTCTATAAAACCGTCTCCGTCGATATCGCCGTAATTGTCCATCCATTCCAGCGCCCGCTCGACATTGGGCCAAAGCGTCTTTGCCATCTCCTTGTCGGCCGTGCGTTGGTAATACATCCCGGCAAGCATGACAAAGAGGGGCGTAGAGTCTATGCTCCCGTAATATCGCTTGAACGGTATCTCGCCGGACATCGCCATCTCGCCCAACCGCGACTCGTGCAGTATCTTGCCCGGCTCGGCGTCGTTGTCCGGGTCGTCTTCGTCTGACTGGGTCGAGGCCAGGTAATGGAGTACCCCTTTAGCTATCTCGGGGTTTATCCAGAGAGCTTCCATGGAAGTTATGATGCCGTCCCGGCCGAAGACGGTGCTGAACCAGGGTATGCCGGCATACGGGTACGGCCCGTATTTTGTCTTCGTCTCGAGCATATGCAGGTCGGCGTGGGAGCGGTCTATCAGGTTGTTGAAGCGCCTGCTGGGCGATATAATCCGGCAACCCGGCACGGACCCGGCACGGTCCAGATCGACCATAGCATACGCCCGGTCGATGCCAATGGTACCGGTACCGCCGTCTCCTTTTCCGTTGCCTCTTTCCCTGCCGTTGCCCCTGCCGTCCTTTATCAGGCAGTGGAGCGTAACGCAGACCTCGTAAGTCTCCTGCGGGTTGAGCGAAACATTGAATACCACCGCCGAACCGTTAATCTGGTCGGGCTTCCTGTCAAACTCCAGCGTCGCGATGCGCTC
>DASXVI010000234.1:0-6598 GCA_036504315.1 Nitrospirota bacterium | reverse complement strand
ATTCAGGCCGATACGGCCGCCAGCGCCGCCCTTGTCATAGGTTGTCCTCCTGTTAGCCGGCTCGATAGCCTGCCTGCCTTTGAACAAACGGCAGGGCCGCCCGTCGGGGCGGCCCTTTTACCACGGTCAGCTATCTAATAGTCTATTCCAATTCTGTATGTCCGGGCCACTCCCGGCTTCGGGATGACCTTGTAAGGCCGCATCATCTCGTTGTCCTCGTGGTCTATGATATGGCAGTGCCAGACATAGCCGCGTCCGGCCGCCGCCGGGTGGAACGGGTAAAAGAGGTTGGGGTCGTTGAGCTTCTTATCCATAGGAGCGTAGCGCACGACGAACCTCGTAACCATGCCCGGGGGGGCCATTATCGTGTCCTTCCAGCCGAACTCGTTGGGGCGCGCGGGTTCGGGCGACCCGAGCAGGAACGGCGTGATGTCCGGGTTTCCCCCAAGCGCGCGGCAGTTGCCTGAATTATAGTTGAGCGGCGGGCCGAAGCCGGGGATATACATGCCGGGCAGATAGGTTATCCCTTTGAAGGTCCCGCCGGGGAAGACCGAAGCATAGGCCGTGCTGTATTTATCCACATCGAAGTTCTGGCGTCTCAGAAGCTGGAACTGCGTCAGGTGCGTGTGGATGGGGTGCGCGTCCATGGTCAGGTTTACTATCTCCCACACCTCCGTGTCCCCTTCCTTGGGCAGCTCGGAGTAGTACGCCGTTACGCCGTTTATCGTGACTGGGGTAAAATCTTTCCTGATGGAGCGGTCGGGCCTTCTTCCGTCCCAATCTGTGTTGTTCACCAATATTTCGAGCGGCCCGCCCGGGCCCTGCACTTCGTTCAGGGTCAACTGGCGTCTCTTGTTGACTGTAACGCCAGCGGCCGTTGCGCCGGAAGTGGTGACAAGGCGGACTATCGGGGCGGTTCGCAGGGGTGTGCCGGAAGCGGGATTGTAGCTGTTGTCAACGACCGGCACGGCTGCCACCCTGAACTGGACTATTTTGCCGAGCGTGGCAGGGTCGGGGAAAACCCCTCCGGGATATGGCGTGTTGCCGGTGTTGTGCAGTATCAGCGTCTTTCCCGCAAATTTCGAGAAGTCGATGATTACGCCTGCCCGTTCGCCCGGCATCATCAGCAGTTTTTTCAGCCTCGGGTTGTTCGGGCCGATTTGTACCGGCTTGTCCAGATAGCCGCCGTCGGTCTCTATCTGCCAGATTGCCGGACCGGCGGTATTGTCGGCCTGGTTGACCATATCCAGCTCGTAGGTGCGGGCGTTGGAGCCGTTGATCAGAAGGAAACGATAGCGTTTCGGCTGGACATTGAAAAAAGGCCATACCTTGCCGTTGACCACGATGGTGTCCCCGACGAATTCGGGGATCCAGAACGGGTGCTCGGGGTTTATGCCTGTGTTCGGGAAGAAAAGCTGGCCTTCCGCGTCGAACATGCGGTCCTGAAGGACCAACGGCACAATATCCGCAGGCTTCTGCAGGTTAGCCGGCGGCGGGTTCTTCGGGTCGGTGACGAGATACGCGCCAGCCAGCCCAGCATACACATTCAGGCGGGTGATCCCGAGCACATGGTCGTGGAACCATATCGGCGCGGCCTCCTGAGCGTTCGGGTATCTTAATATCTGATAGTTGCCGGTCGTGTTGCCGTCTTTTGAGTAAAATGTGTTCCCGTGCATCTTTGCATCGGGGAAGAGGTTCTTGTTGGGCGGTCCGCTGAGGAACCATGCGTCCGGGCCGCCGTCGAGCACAGGCGGTATCTCGCCTCCGTGGAGGTGGGGCACGGCGGGAATCGGGCCGGAATAGTTTTGCCCGCAGTTGCCCATAGGACCCATGCCAGGCATAATATCGTGGTTGCACATGTTCATCTGGCCGTTGAGCGGGTCGGCCCAGTGAAGGGTCTGGTCAACGGAATTTTTCCAAAAGGTCAGGTTGGTGGTGTCGGTGCTGCCGAGGTCGTTCATGAACTTTATCTGCGTCGGTACGCCGCGCGTGGCGACGATTACCGGGCCGATATAGGTGCCCTGAATGGTGACGGGCGCGTTCGGGCCGTTAATGTAGCCCCATACCCAAGTTCCGGTGTATCTGCCGCAGGACGGGACAAAGGTGGACGGCATAACGCTTGCCTTAAACTCGCGCATATGGATCTCTATCGGGCATGGGCCTGCGACAATGGTCTTGACCGGCCCGCCCTGCACGCTGAGGGCAGGCAGCGGGTCGATGAATTGAGGAATGTCTGAGCCGGGAAGTTGGACCTGCGCCGCAAAAGAGGTAGTGCCGCTCCACGGCGTTAACGCAATTGAGGCAAAGAATGAAAGGGCCGCGAGAATTTTAAATTTACCAAACAAGATATCCTCCTTTAGTTGTCCCTTAAAGAAAATTAATCAAGGCTGGCTTAAGCACAGGTTCTCATGTGCGGGCGGAGGTCTTAGGAACGATTTTACTTTAGAATGGCTTTGTTCTTGGTTTTTTTAAGGTTTTCATAGGTTCTACTGTATAAAAATATAGGCCTGGAAAAAATTTGTCAACCGGGTGCCGCCCGGCTTGACGGAGCCTTTTTCCTTGACAAGTGTACGGGTTATGGGATATCTATGTAATCATTCGAAAAATGTAAAACCTTTGGCTTCTCTTGTGGTGTTCCTTAAGATTTATTATTAATTCCATGAGTTTATCTGTTTGGGGAGGAGTCCTATGAAGAGTTGCTTGGCCGCGAAGGGGGCGTTGGCTGCCCTGCTTGCCGTGTCCGCACTTGTGCCGCTCGGCGGCTGTGTGGCGCTCCAGCAGGACCTCGACCCTATCCGCAGCGATATATCAGTGCTTGAAAAGCAGTTCATGGAGGTCCAGAAGGATGTCGCCCGCGCCAAATATTCGGACGAAGGGCAGGACGGGCTCCGCCAGATAAACGGCAGGATTGCAGACATGGACGACAGGATGGCGGCCATCGAGAAAAAGCTCGGCGGCTTTGAGGCCCAGCTGAAGGATATCAAGTCGGTGAAGCAGGCCGTCGAGACGCCTTCGGCCCCCCAGCCTATCGCCCCGGAACCGGTAGTAATAGAGCCGATGGACGGCGCATCCGCGCCAGCCCCGGCCCAGGCCCAGGTAACTCCGACAGCACCCCAGGCGGTGCCGCCAAAAGCACCGGCGCAGGCTTCCCCTGCCGCCGAAGTCCCTAAGGCTGAAAGCGGCGCGGCCGACGACTTTAAGTCCGGCATGGACGCTTATAATTCAGGTGACATGGACAAGGCCGCCGGATATTTCGACAAGTATCTGACAGCTAAGCCCAAGGACAAACTCTCTGACGACGCGAGGTTCTGGCTCGGCGAAGTAAAATATTCAAAGAAGGATTATTCGGGCGCCGTAAACGAGTTCGAGGCGCTGGTACAGGATTATCCCGCAGCCGACAGGGTGCCGGATGCTCTGTACGAGAGCGGGCAGGCATTTGAGGCCCTGGCGGACAAGGACAGGGCCAGGCAATATTATACGAGGGTGATGGACAACTACCCCTACAGCGAGGCCGCAAAAAAGGCGCGCAAACGGTTAGACGCCGCAATGTAGGCAAGGGTCAAGGATAAAGGGAGAAAAGTTATGGACAAGAGACCTTTGGTATTATCCCTGTTGTTTGCGGGCACGATCTCTCTGGCGTGCCATGGTATTGCGGCGGCCGAAGAAGAAACTCAGGCCCCTGTACCGGGCTGCGAGAGTGCCGCCGAATACACCGTCAAGCAGGGCGACACGCTGTGGGGCATTTCCGGTTCCAAACTGAGCGACCCATACAAATGGGAGAAGGTCTGGAAGGACAACCCCTCCATAAAAGACCCTGATTTTATCCTGCCGGGCGAGAAGATAAATATTGTCGGCGGCGTTTGCCCCAGCGAGAAAAAGGCGGAAGGCACGGGCGTGACCCCGTCGTCGGCCCCGGCAGCCGGGGGTTCTAAAATAACCCAGGCCCAGGACCAGGAGGACAATTCTATCTTTGTGCGGCCGGGCAGGGGAGAGCGGAAACAGCCGAGGGAGGACGGCAGGATAATAGATGAGGCAAAAACTTTCAAAGCCCCGCTTGCTACCGAGGCCCAGATACTGAGCGCGGGTTTCATCCTGGACAAGATTGTAAGCCTGGGTGTCAAGATATCCGGCGGTGCAATGGGCGAGAAGGAGATGTACTCGCAGGGCGATGAGATATTCATCAAGGTTTCCGGGAAGATGGCCCCGGGCGAACGGTACCTGAGCTTCAACCCCGGCGCGGAGGTAAAAGACCCTGTAACCGGCAAGAGGATAGGGACAATTATCGAGGCTACGGGCGTTATACTCCTGAAGGAGAAGCGTGAGAAATTCTTTTTGGCCACAGTAGAGATGAATTTCAGCACCATCGGCAGGGATGACAGCCTTATGCTGATGCCAAGGTTCGCGCCGATATACGAGTCCATACCGGACAACACCGGACGAAAGGGAGCTTCGGGTTTCGTGGCGGCCATCGAAGGCGGACAGACTACAGCCCTGACCGGCCATGTTATTTATATAACTATCGGATCCAAATCCGGCATGAAGGCAGGCGATGTAGTGGATATAACGCGCGCAGGCCTCGTCGTCCCCGCCAAGAGCGAGTCCAATGGCCTGGTTTCAAAAGTTTTGTCCGGGCTGGACCTGAATATGGAGAACCTGCCCGAGCAAAAGGTGGGCGAAGGGATGGTGCTTTCCGTACAGGACAACACTGCCACGGTAAAGGTTTCAAATGTTACCGAGCAGATAATACCCGGATACAGGGTTGTTTACAAGAACTGATGCCGGGGCCGCGCCTCTGACGGAGCCGAAATACTGGATTGCTCTCAGCCGCGTCGGCGGGCTGGGGAAGGTTCTTTTTAGGAGGCTTATTCTCCGGTTCGAGACTCCCGAGGCGGTGTTCCGCGCCCCGGAAATTGAAATCTGCCGGGTGGAGGGGTGCAGGCCCGCCACTGCGAAGGCGGTTAAAAGTTTTTGCGATTGGGACGGCGTGGACGACGAGGTCGATAAGGCCGAAAAAGCAGGCGCCCATATAGTCTCTTTTATCGACCCGTCCTATCCGGCGAACCTGCGCGAGACGCACGACCCGCCGCCCTATCTTTATGTAAAGGGCGGCCTTATAGAAGAGGACCGGGTTTCGGTCGCGATTGTCGGCTCCCGGATGGCGACGGATTACGGCAGGAAGCTGACCCGCAAGATGGCACGGGAGCTCTCGGCAAAGGGAGTGACGGTGGTCTCCGGCGGCGCGCGCGGTATCGATACCGAGGCGCACCGGGGGGCTCTCGAAGGCGGGGGCAGGACGATCGCCGTGCTTGGATGCGGTATAGATGTAGTATATCCGGGCGAGAACAAGGAACTTTTCGCAAGGATTGCCGAGCGGGGGGCGGTAGTGTCGGAGTACCCGATGGGGACCCCGCCCGAGTCCCAGAACTTCCCGCCCAGAAACAGGATTATAAGCGGCATCTCGATGGGAGTGCTCGTGATGGAGGCCGCCGAGGACAGCGGCTCGCTAATCACAGCGCAGTACTCCCTGGAGCAGGGCCGCGAGGTATACGCGCTGCCGGGCAGTGTCGGTTCCCCGACGAGCAAAGGCACGAACTGCCTGATAAAGAAGGGCGCGAAGCTCGTCGAGAAGCCCGACGACATTTTAGAGGACCTGTTCCCTTACATAAAGGGTTATCTCCGGGAACGGGACATAGGCGTTGACGAGGCCTCCGAAGAGGACGGCGCGCGGCGGGAGGAGTTCGACTCCGCTTCCGGCGCGATTGAAAGGCTGGGCCTCGAAGGAGACGAGGCGACGATGTTCGGGCTTATAACCGCAGAGCCGTCGCATATAGACCAGCTTGCGGAAAAGTCCGGCATCGCGGTCCCGAAGGCGCTTTCGCTCCTGTTGGGGATGGAGCTTAAAGGGGCGGTCAGGCAGGTGCCGGGGATGCGTTTTGTGAGGGAGGATTGAGGGCAGATTTTCTTGTGCGCCTTAATTGATTGGGGGGATAATTGAAAGAGCCGTTTTTGGACATAGTAGCCGAGATAGTCAGCCAGATGGCGGAAGACGACGCGGCGAGCCCGAGGGACGAGAGCATCATCGAGGGGCTGATAAGCGACGGCTACGATCTGATGGACATAGACGACGCGCTGTCCTGGTTTGAAAGCCTCGCGGACAGCGGCGAGGAATTATACGGGATCGAGTTCTGGCCGGGCTTTTCCGGCATCCGCGTGCAGGCGCACTCCGAGAGGGAGGCGATGTCGCCCGCGGCGTATAATTACCTGATGAGGCTGAACAACGCAGGCATCGTGGAGGACTCCTTCCGCGAGGCGCTGATGGACAAGATTATGGATTTGGACATCGAAGGATTCGGCCTGGAGCAGATGAAGGCGCTTCTGGGCCTTGCGCTATACTCGAAGGGCAAGCTGAACCCGGACTTCACTCTCGGGATGCTTGTGGACCAGGGGAAGCAGGCCCTTCCCAATTAGTTGTATTTACAGAGTTTTTTACGGGTTGAGCAAGTAGGGGCGGCACGGTGCGCCCCTACAGGTTTTTGTGGGAGCGCTGGCCGCTCCTTAAATCAAATACAGAAGGTAACAAAGGGACAATGGCAAAAAA
>DASXVI010000233.1:0-8811 GCA_036504315.1 Nitrospirota bacterium | reverse complement strand
GAGGGAAGTATCGGCTCATATGATTTTACCCATGCCAATGATGAGTGGGTAGAGGAATCATTCGAGACCGACGAGGTGTGCTTTTACTGCGGAACTCCGTTCAAGGAATGCGACACCATTGACTTGATGACAGGCGCTTATTCCGAGGGAGAGACGGAACTATTTATCTGGAATGGGCTTTATCTGCACCCCGGATGCGTAACGGACTGGTTCAAGGACAGCCCTTTTTATACTCCCTCACCATCTCCTCGTACTCTTCCGCATTCCTTTTGATATATTCGACCGTCTCGTCGTCGGCCTCTTTTATGACCTTCGCGGGGATGCCCGCGATGACGCTCCGCGGCGGGAACTTCTTGCCGCCGGTTACGACCGCGCCAGCCGCGACTATTGACCACTCGCCAATCTCGGCGTTGTCCATAATAACAGACTTCATACCTATAATGCAATTGTCTGATATATTGCAGCCGTGTAGCACCGCCCCGTGGCCGACCGAGACATTCTCGCCGACGATAACCTGCGAGACGCCCTTGGTCGTGTGGCAGACGGCGCAGTCCTGGACGGACGAGTTCCTGCCGATTTTAATCAGCCCCATATCGCCCCTGAGGACCGCTCCGGGCCAAATGCTCGCGCCCTCGCAGACCTCGACCTCGCCGATAATAACGGCGGACTCGTCTATATAGGCGTCGGGATGCAGCCTGGGCGAATGCCCGGCGAAGTCTCTCTTCAAAGGAAGCCCCCCTCCCGAAAGAAAACTATGCGGTATTTACTGGCCCTGCGTAAGCCTTATGTCCGTCACGCTTGCCGTAACAAGCTGTATCCAGCCCAGTTCGGACTGGAGAAACACATCGTCTTCGGATACCTCGATAAGCCTGCCCCGGTAGGTGGTCTCGTTTGCGTCCACCTCGACCTCTTTGCCTATCATGGAATTCAAGTCCGGGAAATACATCAGCGGCCCCGCTCTTCCTGCAGGCCCATCGCGCGCTCCCGCTCCACAGGGACAAACCCCTCTTTATTTGCCGGCGCCATCCTTCCCCCCTTCGAACAGCTCGTCCATGTCTATAATCTGCCGCGCCTCGTAGTTCAAGGGCGAACCCTTCTGCCGCACCTCGACCATTATCTTGCCGCCTTCCTTCGGACTCGGGTTCATCACGATGAAGTTCTGGCCGGAGTAGTCGCCCATCTTCTCCCAGTGGTGCGCCGAACCCTTGCCCGCCTGGTAGAACCGGAACTCGTAGTTGCCCGGCATACCCTGCGGCATGGCGAGGAGCGCGGCGCGGCCGTCCTGCCTCGTCACCTTCACGCTCACCTTGCGTACCATCGGGACCACCTGGGTAAGCGAAAGCCTCGCATCCTTCTTGAATACCCTGTCCGGGGAAATAAGCCCCGCATAGTCCTTCTTGCCTTCGTCCCTCGGCTTGATGCCTGGGGCCTCGCCCTCCGGCTCGGCCTGGCTCAACCGGGCGGGCCAGCCCTCAACGCGGATTAACCGGTAGACGCCAAGCTGGTCGCGGCCTGTCACCGTACCCGCGAGGATTACATTGCCGTAGACATCAACCGCCACATCCTCCGCGCTGGACTCGCCGTCGAAGGCATAGGTCTTGCTGTCGAGCAGCCTGCCGTCGGCGGCGTAGACGAGCAGGATATATTCGCCCTGCTGTTCGCCTGTGGTCATTTTACCCGCGAGGTACGCCCTGCCCTGCTTGTCCACCGCGACAGCGTTCGCCCGGTTTGAGTAGCGCGCGCCCTTGTATTTCTCGGCAAAGACGAGGTCGCCCTTCGGCGTATATTTTAGCAGGAGCGCGGTGCTGCCGTTCTCGGCGGTAGTCTCGCCCGCCACGAGTATATTGCCGTCGCCGTCTATCGCAAGCCCGTAGGCCTTTTCGTTGTCGGTTTCCTTGTTGTACTGGACATCCAGGTCCTTCTCGCCGTTTGAGGTATAGCGCACGGTGCGGATGTTGAAGCTGTCGGACGCGGAGTCCTTGTACCAGCCGGTCACGACGACCTTGCCGTCCTTGCCCACCCTGACCGCCGTGGCGTGGGAGTCTCCGTCGAAGTTTTCAAGCCGCTCCCAGATTACCCTGCCTTCCGTGTCGAACTTGACGGTGTAATAAAGCGACATGGTGTCGCCGGCGTTCCTCGCGCTGCCGGTTACATATATGCTGCCATCCTCGTCCACCGCCACGGACGCGGGCTCGTTGCTCTTTTTATATCCCGAGGCTGTGGCCTCGAAGACCAGCGCGTTGGACGAGTTCACCTTCAGGATGCGGTAATCGGTGTAATAAGTGCCGGAATAGCTGTCGCGCGGGTTGTCCATGTTGAAGCTCGAACCCGCGATTATGAGGTCGCCCGAGCGCGTGTACGCGACGGCGCGGCCGATGTCGGTCCAGGAGTAGTCGTACTGCCCCGACCATTCGTTGGTCCCGTATGGGCCGTATTTGACGGTCAGGTAGTCGCTGTTGCCGTCGCGGGTCTGGGCGGTGCCGGTGACGGCGAGGTTGCCCTGCTCGTCGAGCGCGATACCCTTCAGGCGGTCGTTGTCCACCCCGGCCTTGCTTGAATAGACCGTGTCCCAGATGATACCTCCGGGCGAGGCGAACGCGCAGGGCGTGGAAAACAAGGCTGCCGCCGCGCCTGCGACAAGCACCGCCGCCATAATAGGCAGGAAGGCCGGTTTCAAATGGCTCATAATTAATTCTCCTTACTAAGGATACACGGGTAAGCCGGTCGCCGTCAATAACCCGCGAAGGTTTTTCAATAATCTTTTCGGAATTTGGCGGCTTTTCTGAAGGCCATATTTTCACACCCGCCCAAGCCCTGAAATGTCTTTATTTTATACACATTTTGTGGTAAAAATACAGTCTTATGGGGATATACGCCGATAATATTTTCGACAGGCTCTCAAAATGGGCTGGACGGGGCAACCGGCCGCGCCTGCGTCAGGCGTCCGTCTACCTCCTGCCTTGGGTAGTAGCCGGGCTGGCCCTCAGGCTATGGCGGGCCGCCCTCCAGCTTGTCATGTTCCGCGACGAGACTACCTACGCATTCCAGATAAAGCACCTGCTGGCCGGGACCCTGTTCCAGGACGGGACCTACTACACATTTCCTCCTGCCTTCCCCCTGCTTGCCGCGCCTTTTGCGCTTGTCACCGGTGACGCCGAGCTTGCCGGTAGGCTAATCTCCTGCATCATGGGCGCGGCAACGGCGGTCCCGGTATACCTGCTGGCCCGCGAGATGGCCGGCCTGCGCACGGCGGTTGTCGCGGCGGCCATCACGGCGCTCTGCCCAGCCCTTATGAGCAGCGCCGTAATGTCCGAGCCGACCTACGCTTTCTTCGTATCGATGTCAGTTTACCTCGCATGGAAGGCAAACGCCGGAAGGAGCTGGAAGGACTATCTGCTTTTCGGCCTGTGCATGGGAGCTGCGTACCTAACAAGGCCGGAGGGCTTTTTCATCTTCGCGGCGGCCCTTTTCGTGCTTGCTATACTGTGCATAACCGAAAAACCGCGCACCGGCGTCTGGAAGGGCATGCTACCGCTCGTGGCGGCCGCGCTTTTCGGGTTCTTCCTGCTGGCCTTCCCGTACATGCTCCAGCTCCGCTCGCATTTCGGGGCGTGGGAGCTGTCCGGCAAGACCCGCATCAACCTCGCCAAGGTACGCGCGGTCGAGATGCTGATAAAGACCGGGGCGCCCGACGCGGGCGATGTGCTCGACGCCAAGGCCGAAGAGGTATACAACAACCTCGACCGGGATAAAAAGAGCCTGGGCGGCAATATCGCATCGAACATGCAGGATATCCTTGCCCGCTATCCCGGTAATTTTGAGGCCGAGGTAAAGGGCCTTCCCGCCATAGCAGGCTATCCGCTCGTAATCTTTGCCTTGGCCGGGACGGCATTTATACTGGCGAGGCCGGGCCGCACGAGGAATGTCTGCCTTCCCGCGGCCGCCTTTGCCCCGGCGCTGGTTATACCTGCCGTGATGGTGATGGACAGGGTACTTATACCTTACCTGCCGGTTGCGATAATCTTCGCGGCCCACGGCATATCAAGAGTTTCGGAATTAATCGGCGAAAGGCTGCCGGCCAAGGATTACGCCCGGGGTTATGCGGTCCCGGCGCTCGCGGCAATACTGCTGATATCCGCAGGGCAGTTACACAAATCGGCCCCCAATACGGATATCGCAAAGGCGCTGGAGAACGACCCAGGGTACGCATACTATTACGAGCTGCGCCAGACCGCCGAACGGCTGAGGGCATCTATTCCGGCAGGTTCGAGGATAATCACCCGCAACAACATGTTCGCCTATTACGCGGGCGGCGAATACCTGCCGATACCGGTCGGAAACCTTCAAGACCTGGAGGAGTACGCCGAAAAGGAACGGGCGGACTTCCTCTTCATGGGCGCGATGGAGATGGATATGCGGCCGGACCTGACACGCGAACTGGTGGACGAGCGTTCGGATTACGGCGGCACGGACAAATTGAGGCTCGTATCTTTTGGCGATAACTGCTTGTTGTACAAGTTCATGCATCAGGAGAGAACATGACTATCTGCCACGATTGCAGGCATTTTCTGGGGCATATCCCATGCAAGCCCCACAAGCGGCACGGGGTCCACTGCCGTTGCGAATATTACGAGAAAGCGGACTTTAATGTCCTCATCATAAAGCTCGGCGCGATCGGGGATGTTATAAGGACGACCCCGCTTCTGCACCGCCTGAAGGCCGAGCACCCGGACGCGTTCATCACATGGCTGACGCTGTCCCCTGAGGTGCTCCCGGCATCCGTTGACCGGAAGATGGGGTTCGAGCTTAAAAACATAGTCTCGCTCCTGCCGCAGGAGTTTGACCTCCTGATAAACCTCGACAAGGACCTCGAAGCCTGCGCCCTGACGGCCCAGATTGGCGCGAAGGTAAAGAAGGGGTTCACTCTCGTGGACGGCAAATGCAGGAACATAGACGAATCCGGCTACCAGAAATACCTGACCGGGCTATTCGACGATGTCAACCGGGCGAACAGGAAGAGCTACCCGGAAGAGATATTCGAGATATGCGGATACAGCTTCGCCGGCGAAAAGTACATAGTCGAGCTTCCCCAGTCCAGGCCTCATTTCGACATACCCGAAGGCGCGCGCGTCGTCGGCCTCAATACCGGCTGCGGCGGCAGGTGGGTGACGCGGCTTTGGGAGGATGCCCGGTGGGTCGAACTTGCCAGGAGGCTCAAATCAGCGGGTTACTGGCCGCTGTTCCTCGGCGGCGAGCAGGAGCACGAAAAGAACCAGCGGCTGTCCCGTGAGAGCGGCGCGGCCTACCTTGGCCATTTCCCGCTACAGGACTTCGCCTGCCTGGTTGACCGCTGCGAGCTGGTCGTAACCGCCGTCACGATGGCTATGCATTTCACCATCGGGCTGGATAAGAAGATCGTCCTGTTCAACAACATTTTTAACCCATACGAGTTCGAGCTTTACGGCCTGGGAGAGATTATAACTCCGGGCGTGGACTGCATGGGCTGTTTCAAGCCGACCTGCGCGACGGACTGCATGGACAGGATAACCGTGGACATGGCCTTTGACGCCGTGAGGAGGCAGCTTCCTTGAGCGAGCCGGATGCTCGAATATGAAAATTCTACTCATCGGCCCGGCGTACCCTCTGCGGGGCGGCATAGCACAGTTTCTGGCCCTCCTCTGGCAGCGTCTGCGGGATGCCGGGCACGATGCCGTATTCCACCGGTTTATCCGCCAGTACCCGGAGTTCCTGTTCCCCGGCAAGACCCAGAAGGAAGAGGGCGACCCCGGCCTCCGCGCCGAATCCCTGCCGTTCTTCCACCCGTACAACCCATTCAACTGGCCGCTCGCCGCATACAGGATAGTAAGAGAGCGGCCCGGCCTCGTCATAGTCAAGTGGTGGATGCCTTTCTTCGGGCCGTCGTACATCGCCGTCCTGACGCTTGCGCGGATATTCCACAAGTTCAAGATACTCGTCGTCGTGGACAATGCAATCCCGCACGAAAAGCGGCCCGGCGATATGCTGATAACCAAAATCGGGTTTAAGATGGCGGACTATTTCGTCGTCATGTCCGAGGCGGTAAAGGAAGACCTGCTCAAGATAAAACCCAATGCGAAGTTCGTGCTCACGCCCCACCCGCTCTACGACATATTCGGCGAGAAGCTCCCGAAGGATAAGGCCAAGAAGGCCCTCGGCCTCACAGGCCCGGTAATACTTTTCTTTGGGTTTGTCCGCGCTTACAAGGGTCTGCGCGTCCTGCTCGAAGCGATGCCGCAGATAACAAAGAAGGTGCCGCTTACCCTCCTCGTCGCGGGCGAGTTCTACGGCGACAAGGAAAAATACCTCCAGCAGATAGACCTGTTGGGGATAGGCGACAGCGTCCGGGTGCTCGACCAGTACATCGGCAACGAAGAGGTAGGCCGGTATTTCTCGGCCTCCGACGCGCTGGTGCTGCCGTACCTCTCGGCCACCCAGAGCGGGATAACCCAGATTGCATTCGTGTTTGACCTGCCGGTGATAGCGACGAATGTCGGCGGGCTGCCCGAGGTCGTGCGCGAAGGCGAGACGGGCTACCTTGTCGAGCCGGACGACCCGCACGCCCTTGCGGAGGCGGTTATCCGGTATTTCACCGAGGGAAAAGAGACGGAGTTCGCCGGGCATATACAGGAAGAGAAGCGCCGTTTCTCGTGGGAGGCCTTCGTGGAGGCCGTCGAGGAGCTGGTGAGGGGTTAAAGGGCCGACACGACGGTCGGCCCCTACAATAGGCGGGGAAGAATTAAGATGCCTTTTCCATCAGTCCACATAATCGTCCTGAACTATAACCGAAAGGACGACACGCTCGACTGTCTGCGGTCGCTGTACCAGATGGACTACCCTGAGTTCAAGGTGGTAGTCGTTGACAACGCATCGACCGACGGCACGCCGGACGCCGTGCGCGCTGCATACCCGCAGGCCGAGGTCATAGTCAACCCGGCCAACCTGATGTTCGCCGAGGGGAACAATGTCGCCATCCGGCAGTCTCTTGCAGGCGGCGCGGACTACATAATGCTCCTGAACAACGATACTGTCGTGGCAAACGGCCTCGTCACCGCGCTCGTCTCAGCGATGGAAGAGGAGCCGCGCGCAGGGCTTGCCGCGCCGATGATTTATTATTACACCGGCTCCCAGGCCCAGCCGGAGCGGATATGGTACGCGGGCGGTATTGTCTCGTTTGCGAGGGGGCTGACCGCTCACAGGGGCATAAGGGAGTTTGATGACGGGAAATACTCGCGCGTGGAGGAGACGGGTTACATTACCGGATGCTGCATGATGGCGCGGCGAGGATGCCTTGCAGAGGTAGGCCTGCTTGACCCGGCGTACTTCATGTATGCAGAGGACGCTGATTTATCACTGCGGGCGGGACGGGCCGGATGGAAGCTTTTGTTCGTACCGGGCGGCAAGGTCTGGCACAAGGTATCGGCAAGCTCCGGCGGCGAGTTCAACTGGTTCAAGCTAAAAAACAAGGCCAAGTCCAACCTTCGCCTGTTTGTCAGATACGCCAGGCCCTGGCACTGGTTGACGGGCTCCGTATTTATCTTCTGCCGCGCTGCGGTGTTTGCCTTGAAGAAGCTGACCGCCCGTTGATCACGACCTGCCTTTGGTCGGCCATGAAAGCGAGACCGGCACCTTCATAGTAAATTTCGAGCCCGCGCCCGGTTCGCTGACCAGCCCGACAGACCCGCCGTGCTCCTCCGCAATGGCCCTCACGATGGCCAGCCCCAACCCTGAACCCTTCACCCCCGCCGCCTTGGGCGAACGGTAATACTTCTCAAAGACCTTGTCCTGCTCATCGTGCGCAATTCCGTGCCCGGTATCCGCAACGCTGACCTCTATGTCGTTGCCGTCGGGAGACTGCCAGGCGCATACCGTTACGGTCCCTCCTTTAGGCGTATAATTGACCGCATTCGCAAGGAGGTTAGCGACGGCCCGTTCCATGTGGCGCGCATCCACGAGCGTCCTTGGCATTTCCTCCTGCACCTCTATAACGAGTTTCAGCCCCTTCTTGGCTATCCCCGGCGTATAATCGTCCAGCACCTCGAGCACAAGCCTCGATACTACCTCCGGGGCGACCTTCAGTTTCATATTGCCGGATTCAATCAAAGAAATGGTGAGGAAGTCCTCTGCAAGCCCGAAGAGTTTCAGCGTACACTGCTGGATAGACGCGACCATATTCTGGCGTTCCAGTTCGGAGCAGTTTATCGATTCGGTAAGCAGGAGGTCTGTATATCCGAGTATCGCGGTCAATGGAGATTTCAGGTCGTGGGTTACCATGGCGCAGAAGTCGGCGCGCTCGCGCTCGAGAGTCGTCCTCGCGCCGATGTCCCGTAGTATCAGGCTCGCCTTCCTGACCCCGTCTTTGTCAACGAATGCAGCCGAGGTCGCCTCGACGCTCACCTTCGTCCCGTCGGCGCGTATAATGACGAACTCGGCCCGGCTCCTGCCGGACTTGTCCCTTTCTTTGTAGAACGCCCGGATTTTCGGGTCGAGAATATCGCAGAACCGCCCCCTTCCGCCGGAAATCAACTCCTGCCCGGAACAGCCGAACAGCTCGCAGGCTGCGGGGTTTGCCGCAAATATTGCGTCGTCATCCGCGCCGATAAGCAGGACGGCGTCCATCGAGTTTTCGAATAATAATTTATAAGGAAGGTCTGTAAGGGCGGTTTCCCTGGAATGCTTAAGGCTCTGCTCCAGGGACTCTATCTTCCTCTGGATGCCGGAATCGGAATCGGCCGCTCGCACGGCGGACTTCACTTCCGGCCTGATAATTCCCCG
>DASXVI010000232.1:0-2945 GCA_036504315.1 Nitrospirota bacterium | reverse complement strand
CGAATTTGTCCGGAGTTCTTCAGCCGCCTGCTGGACAGGCTCGCCTTCCGACGCCATCGATGCCGCTTGTGCGGCGGGACCTGCAAGCATGACCGCCTCGGTTAAGGCCGTTGTATTGGCCTCTGTATGGGTTGCAGTATGGGTTGCAGTATGGACTGCGGCAGATTCGCTTCCAATAGTCGAAGCTCCGCCCTCGGGGGCAGCAATGTTTACCTGCTGAGCCTGCGGTATTTGTACCTGCTGGCCCAAAATCCCGGCTGCCATGAGCGCGGCCGCCTCTTCTTCCGTCAAAAGCTCGGCCCCGCTTTTCTGCTCCGGCTGGCCTGCCGGCCGGCCTTCCAGTACCTGCGCGGCGAGCCCGTTTTGCGCCGCCGCGACGGCTGGCTGTACTGATGCGTCCGCCTGTGCCGCTTCCGCGCCTGCCGCAGCGCTGTTTGTCAGGTTGTTGAGTATCCCGCCAAAGACCTGTCCGCCGTCTTCTGGCTGGCTTCCCTGGACAGGCTGGGCGACCTCCGCCGGTACTCCCGGTATAAAGTTGATCATGCCGTTTCCCTCTGCCTTTTCCTGTACTGCGTAGCTGAAATATCGTCGAGGAACTTCCGCTCGCGCCTGGCCTCTTCCTTTGACAGCTTGGCGAGCCTTTTCTCGACTGCCTTGTCCATTATTTTCGACTCTATCGACGCCTCCAGCACCTCGGCCTTCTTAATATCCACAAAGCCGCGCGCCCTGTCGATTTTTACCACCTGCTCTTCCGCCTCGCCGTCGAGGAACTGTCCGTACTGGTAGCGCATCATGATACTGTCCATGTCGAGCGTCCCCTTTGAGCCTCCGCGCATTGATTCTCCGCATGCGGCGCGCGCGGCCTTTATGTCATCGAGCGTCTTCTCCTCTGAATCGAGCTGCATCGAGGCCTCGTGAAGCTCCTGGACCTTCTCGTCGAGCTGCTCCTTCCTGAACCTCTTTACCGTATCGAGCCCTGTCCTCATTCGAACACCCTGAATAAATCCCTGAGCGTTTCAGCCGTCGTCGCGCGCTCGCCCAACCCCTGCCTCAGGAACGCGTCCATCCTGTCCTTCATGGCCAGCGCAAAGTCTATCTTCGGGCTGCTGCCTGGCTTGTAGGCCCCAATATTAATAAGGTCTTCGTTCCTCGCATAGTCCGCCATAACCTCTACGAACCTGCGGGCCGCCTTTATCTGGTTGTCGTCAACTATGTCCGGCATGACGCGGCTGATGCTCTGGAGCACATCTATCGCCGGGTAATGCCCCCTCGCGGCGATGTCGCGCGAGAGCACTATATGGCCGTCGAGTATCGAACGCATCGCGTCCGCGACCGGGTCGTTCATGTCGTCGCCCTCGGCAAGCACCGTATAAAATCCTGTAATGCTGCCTGTCCCGTCGTCCGTCCCGGCCCTCTCGAGGAGCTTAGGCAGGAGCGCGAATGCAGACGGAGGGTAACCCTTGGTCGTGGGCGGCTCGCCTGCCGCGAGCCCTATCTCCCTCTGGGCCATAGCCACGCGGGTTGCGCTGTCCATCATAAGCAGTACATCGCGGCCCATGTCGCGGAAGTATTCCGCAGCCGAGGTCGCAAGAAACGCCGCACGGAGCCTCATAAGCGGCGGCTGGTCGGAAGTGGCGACCACCACGACCGACCTTGCCAGCCCTTCGGTGCCGAGGTCCCTCTCGATGAATTCCCGGACTTCCCTGCCCCTTTCACCGATCAACGCGATTACATTTATATCAGCCGTCGTATACTTCGCCATCATGCCGAGCAGCACGCTCTTCCCCACGCCGCTGCCAGCCATTATCCCCATCCTCTGCCCCTTGCCGACCGTCAGCAGCGAGTTAATCGCCCGGATGCCGACATCGAGCGGCTTTTCTATCCGCGCCCTCGTGAACGGGTTTATCTCCTTGCCGTAAAGAGAGCGCGGCGATGCCGCCGGAACCGGGCCCTTGCCGTCCATCGGGTTGCCGAGCCCGTCTATCACGCGGCCTGCAAGGCCCGCGCCTACCATCGCCTCGGCCTTCCTGCCGGTAGTTTCCACCCTGCATCCCGGGCCGACCCCGTCTACCGCGCCGACCGGCATCATCAGGGCGCGTCCGCCGCGGAAGCCGACGACTTCCAGGTCCATCTCGCGCGTACCCTCGCCCGGACACATCACGCAGGTCTCGCCTATGCACGGGGTAATCCCGCCGACTTCCAGCAGGATGCCGACCATCTGGTTCACCCGCCCGTATACCTTGAACGGGTTGATGGACGGCACGAGCTTCGCGTGCTTATCTAACTTGCTGGCTGACTGACAGGTCGGCACGGCTTGCCTTCTCCTCGTTTATTATGGCGATATATATCTGGTCGAGCTGGGTCTCGACGGTCGCGTCTATCTCCTTGCTCTCGGAGAACACCACGCACCCGCCGGGCCTGACAGAGCCGTCCGCCTCAAAGGAAGCCTTCTTGCCGGACCGCTCGATTTCTCTTTTAAAGTCCTCGTTCCCGTTCAGGAACGCAAAATCCGCAGGGCTGACGCGGACGACCACGCGCTCCGCCTCGTAAGCCGCGCTTATTGCGTCCTTCAGCACCGGGAGCAGGCTGTCCGGCCTGAGAACCGTCTCCCGCCTGAGTATCCTCTCGGAGATTGAGAACGAGAGCGGCAGCATCTGCTCGCCGCACTCCAGCAGCATCTCCTCTTTCGCGCCGAGCAGGCTCTCTACCAGTTTCATAAGCTTGTCCGTCTGGACTGCGGCCTTCCTCATGCCGGTCTCGTAGCCCGCCCGCTCGCCTGCCTCGAACCCCTTGGCGTAGGCCTCTTTTTCTATAAGGTCCGGGCTCTTCCGCTCTCGGCCTACCACAACCCTTTCGGCCATTGGGAATACATGGGCCCCGGGTTGCGAAGGGCCGCTTTTTAAAATGCTAATAGGCAATCGCTTCTCCCTTTCCAAGTATTATCT
>DASXVI010000231.1:0-10918 GCA_036504315.1 Nitrospirota bacterium | reverse complement strand
TGATGAAGAAATTACGCCGTCTCCAGTTTATTTTTGTCCCAAACATAATTTCCCGCTTTCTTTCCTGTTACTTGACATGGCAGGCAAAGCAGAGGTCCTGATAACTCTCCTTCGTGCCTATCACCAGGCTTTCGCCGTTGCCTGGTATGTACGGGTTATGGCAGGTGCAGCAGCCCAGCTTGCCGTTGAACAGCTTGATCCTCTTGTCGAGCTCATTGTCCGGCACCAGGTCCTTGAAGTCCATAGTCGACCTTCTGTAGTCCATGCCGATCGGGTGCGAAAGGCCTATGCCTTCGGAGGCGTGCCTCCACCTTCCCATCCCTATCGTGGTTTTTTTGCCCTTGGCCTCGTCGTCGTGGCAATCAAGGCAGGCGAGAGAGAGGTTGTCAAGCTCCTCGCTGTTGTCCAGCACCTCGAAATGCGCAAAGCCGTGGCCGCGG
Organism: Nitrospirota bacterium; assembly: GCA_036504315.1. Taxonomy (GTDB): domain Bacteria; phylum Nitrospirota; class JACRHJ01; order JACRHJ01; family JACRHJ01; genus DASXVI01. The sequence continues at coordinate 10,478 of DASXVI010000231.1, read as the reverse complement.
TCCATCACCGGAGAGTGGCTGATCTTGATGCCGAGCCCCTTGAGGGATTTCGGGTCGATAGAGGCAAGCCGTATCTTGTCGAGCGCCTTGTCAGTCGTGTGGCATGAGATACAGAAATTCTTGCCCAGTACCTCCCTGCGAAGAAAGAACGTCTTCTCGCCGGTGAGCGGGTTCCTGTTCGGCTTGTGGATATCGTGGCAGGTTATGCAGGTCATCCTGCCCTGCTCGTCCAGCGGCATGTCTTTGGGGATAGTCAGCTCATCGGACGGCACCATGTCCACCTCGTGCGAGACTGACTTGGACATATCGTGGCACCGGCCGCAGAGGTTGGATATAGTGTCGGTAAACCTGCGCGGCTGGTTGTCGCCTTTGTTCGGGATCGTGAAGTGGCACATGAAACAGTCGTTATCGGAAAATTTGTGCGGGTTTTCCTGTTTGTCGTCAAAACCTATGGCGATTGCGCCGAAGACGACGATTGAAAGGGCGGCCAATGTATATGCGATTTTTTTCACTTGCGCCACCCCTACGATAACTTCAACCCATTGAATTTCTCTAACAGCAGCCGGCCCGATTCCTGGAGGTCCTCGGCATGGCGCCTCAGTTCCCCGGCGTCGGTCTTGCCGTCCTCCATCTTCTCCCGGAGCAGCCCTAGGTCGCGCTGAAGAAGCCTGTACGATGCGTCTATGCCGCCCATCCTCTCGCCGAGCGAAGCGAGCATTACATTCATCTGGTCAGCCAGGGTCTTCATCTCGTCCTTGTCGCGAAGCTTTACCCTGATGCCAAGCCCGCCGGCCTCGACCGCCTTGGCGGTCTGCTCGATCCTCCAAAGCGGCCCCGCTATCCGGTGCGACATCAGGAGCGTCAGAAGTATGACGCCCGCCGCGAGGAAGGCCATCAGTGCGCCCTCGACGACCCAGAAGTTGGCCATTATGCTGCTCTTGACGGCCCTCATGCAGTCGAGCACGTTTGCGTACCCGCCGTCCAGACTGCGGCTCATCATAAGGTAGAAGCAGGCGCAGAACAGCGCGATGCCTACGAAGGCAAGGAGGCAGAACCTCGTGATCATCTTCGACTGGTATTTGCGGTCTATGTAGTACTGCCTCGAGAAAATACCGGCTGGATAAGCCTGGGGGGCCATCTTCGAGCTCCTTCCTGAGATAAAAGCATCTGCCCGTCATATCGAAAGACGCCGCCCGCGACTTTAGGGGTTTAAAGACGGCGCTACCGCTGGGCAAACTTTCTCATCTTGGTCTTGAGCCTGATTACGGCCTGGCTGTGGAGCTGGGACACGCGGGATTCGGTAATCGAGAGGACCGCGCCGATCTCTTTCATGGAAAGTTCTTCGTAGTAGTAAAGCGTGACGACTATTTTCTCTTTTTCGGGGAGCGTGCCGATACACGATGCGAGTGAATTGCGGAGTTCTTCAAGCCCGAGGGTCTCTATCGGGTCAACCGTTGAGGGGTCGGCAATCGTCTCCCAGACGCTCCGCTCCTCTTCGCGGCCAAGCGCCAGGTCTTCTATGCTGACGACCGAAACCGAACCGACCTCGTCGAGCATCTTCCTGTATTCGGTGAGGGTTATCCCCATCTCGCTGGAGACGTCTTCTTCCGTGGCGTTCCGGCCCAGCTTGCTCTGCGCCTTTTCCAGGCCCTTCTGGATCATGGTCGCCTTCTTCCGCATCGAGCGCGGGAACCAGTCCATGTTACGAAGCTCGTCGAGCATCGCGCCCTTTATCCTGAACTCGGCATAGGTCGAAAACTGCACGCCTTTCTCCGGGTCGAACTTCTCAAGGGCGTCCATCAGTCCAAGCGTACCGGCATTAATAAGGTCTTCCACCATGACATTGGACGGAAGGCGCATCGCAAGCCTCTTGGCGAGGTAATTAATCTGAGGATAAAAGCTGGCAATCCGGGCATCCCGCTCGTTTTCAGATTCGGAATTGCATCTCTCAACGGCATATTCCCTGCTCATGAGTCCCCCTCTTTTGCTCTTCCGTGACTTCTCAGGAAAAACTTGTTGCAGAACATTTTCCGGCTGAAGCCCGGTTGGTGTGTTTCTGCATAAGGGATACTGCAGGATGCATGCCATCGGCATGACGGCAGCAAAACCGCTAATTTTAAACATTTTTAATTTGGGATGGAGAGAAATGCGGGGTGAGAAAGCGTCAAGACTATGACTATGTGCGTCTGGTTTTTTGCGGTTTGATGGCGGCCGTCGTCAGGTTCTTCTTTTTCATTTTTTCGACGAGTGTGGTGCGGCCGAGACCAAGCAGTCCGGCAGCCCTGTTCTTAACCCCGTCGGCCCTCTGGAGGGCCTGCATTATCATGTCTTTTTCGAGGTTCTCGATAAAGTTGTTGAAGTCTATCCCGCCGGTCGGGAGCCTGAAAGTGAACTGGGGATGGAAGTCTTTCTTCTTGAGGAGCTTGTCGGGAAGCTCCGCCACGGTAATGACGCCGGCCCCCCTCAGGATGCAGCCGCGTTCGATGATGTTTTCCAGCTCCCTCACATTGCCCGGCCAGCGGTAACCCTTGAACACCTCCATCACCTCGGGAGAGGCCCCGGCGATGTCCCTGTCCTTGCCGCGTCCATGCTTGCCGATAAAATGCTCGACCAGCATCGGGATGTCCTCCACCCTCTCGCGCAGGGACGGAAGCTTAATCTGGATAACATTCAGCCGGTAGAAGAGGTCCTCTCGGAACGCCCGGTCTTCCACGAGCTTTTCAAGGTCCTGGTGGGTGGCGGCTATGACCCGCACATCGACCTTGATCGTCCGCTCTCCGCCTACCCTCTCGAACTCGCGCTCCTGAAGCACGCGGAGCAGCTTAACCTGAAGGTTCGCGCTCATGTCGCCTATCTCGTCCAGGAATATCGTGCCGCCGGTGGCCATCTCGAATCGGCCCATGCGTGACTGGATTGCGCCGGTGAACGCGCCCTTCTCATGGCCGAACAGCTCGGATTCGAGAAGTTCGCCCGGTATTGCGCCGCAGTTGACGGGTACTATGGGCTTTTTGGCGCGGCGGCTGTTCTTGTGTATAGTGCGGGCGACCATCTCCTTGCCCGTGCCCGACTCGCCCATTATAAGCACGGTCGCGTCCGTATCCGCGACTTTCTTTATCATCGAGAAAACCTCGTTCATTACCGGGGAGCCGCCGATGAGGTCGTCGAACCCCTGCTTCAGGGAAAGCTCCATCCGCAGGAATTCGTTCTCGCGCCTAAGCTCCCGGTAGTCCATCGCGCGCGTCATCACTATGCCGACCTCGTCGAGGTTGAACGGCTTGGTGAGGTAGTCGAACGCGCCGACCTTCATAGCCTTGACGGCGGACTCTATCGTGCCGTATCCGGTCATGACTATGCCGAGAACGTCCGGGTCCTGCTCCTTTATCCTGCCGAGCATCGTAATGCCGTCCATGTCCGGCATCTTGAGGTCCGTAATTACTATGTCCACTTTTTGCCTGGGCAAAAAACCGAGCGCCTCCCTCGCGCCCGACGCCTCCATGACCGAGTACCCGGAAATAGACAGGTACTCGACTAGAGGGCCGCGCGCGGAACGGTCGTCGTCCACGACAAGCACTGTTGACTTTGGAGCTTTGCCTTTCATCTTCCTCCAGAATTCTTATCCATGGAGCGGCCGCCTTCCGCCGGGATATTTATCGACAAAATCGTCAAACCGTCGACGGTCCCGGCATTCATCACCCCGTTATGGGCTAGAACTATATCCCGGCATATCTCAAGCCCGAGGAGGGCCGGACTGCCGTAAATGTCTTCGTAACAACCTGTGCAGGACGGGCTGACCATTTCGACAAGCCGGGCCGCCCTCTGTTTGTCTCCGCTCAAACTAACCCTGACGAGCACACCTCTCCCGCCGTCTTCAGAGGGCATGGTTTCTATTATCAACCCGCCGCCGCTGCCGCATCCCTCTTCGGATGCAGGTTCGAAAAATGTCTCCAGGGCTATCAGGAGGTCCATGAAGGCGTGGCGGAGCTGGCAAGCGTCCGCGGATACCAAAGGCACGCCGTCGTCGTAATTTTCTTCCACTGTTATGCCGGCGTTGCGCAGTTCGTAAGCCCGAAGCGAAACCGCGCCGCTAAGCAGGTCGTTGATGTCCGTCTGCGCAATATGAGGCTTGTGCGCCCTCGAAAAGTTTAGCAGGTTGATTATTATCTTCCGGCAGCGCTGGGCAGATTCATATATCTTCTTGATGAAATCGTGGGTGCGGCCGTCGTGCTCCTGCATCAGCAGAAGCTCGGAGTAGCCTGAAATTCCGGTAAGCGGGTTATTTATGTCATGGGCGATGCCGGAGACCATCCGGCCAAGGACGGAGTAACGCTCCATCTCGCGCACCTGCGAGACAACTTTATCGAGCCTGTCCTTAGCCGCCCGGAGCTTGCGCACCTCAACCGCGCGGCCGAGAGCATATAATACAAGGGCTTCACCGTCAGGGCAGGCGGATACCACCTCGTAAGCCCCCGCATCCATCAGTTCCGCAACTCCCGACGCTGTGCCGCAAACGGCTATTACAGGAACACCGGGGACTTTTGAGCAGACAAGCCTGACCGTGCGGGCGGGGTCGTCCATCACGGTGCAGTCCACCAGGACGGCGGACCATGCGGCATGGCCTTCGGCCAGCGCGGCGGGGTCGCATGACGGACTGCCGTGCAGGACAAAAGAATACCCTGCGTCCATGCCGTTTGCAAGGCCAACAGCCAGGCCTGCAAGGCTGCCTCCTTCATCTATGAGGAGCACCTTCTCTTTAGACAAATTTTTAAAATCCTTATTGCTCGTGGGCGTGACGAAAGGAACCGGGTATTCAGCCCATTCGAGCCGACTGGAGTACCCGCGTTTCCGATCCCTCAATTTAATACTAAATACCCGAAAAAATAAAGGAATATTTTTTAAATTTATTTAATTTTAAAAATTTGCCGAGGCGGGTTCACGGTCGTGCATTTTTTCTTCGCACTTTTTGCTCAAAAATCCATCTGTTTTCTAAGGATTATTCCTAAAACCTTTATATTTTTCCCGACCTGCATCCCTTCGGCGCCGCAGTCGGCCGAGACGACGGCCCAGCCCTTCCTTTTCTTCTGGATCTGCCCGATAACCGGGGGCCCGTCCGCCCGGCACGCGAGGACAAAGCTGCCCTGCTCCGGCCTGGCCTCCGGGTCTACAATAATCGTCTCGCCCTCAGAAAATGCGGGATGGGAACTCTTAGCGGATATTGTCGCTGCAAAAAGATAGCAGCCTTCCAGTTCGGTCTTTATTTCCCGGCAGCCCTCGGGAAGGACCAGCCTCCCATTCTCATACCGGGCCTCGCAGATATAATCCCAGGGTAGGACCGGGACAACGTTCAGGCCGGACTCGCTCACCCCGTTATACCTCTCAAAGAGCTGCCTGAATCCGGCGGGCGCCTTTTGTCTGTATGCCGTGAAGAGCAGGTCCTTCCTGTCCAGTCCGAGCTTGTCCGCATAAACCATTACCTGCTCATCTTTTGGGATGTGGTCTTCACAGGCAACCTTGCGGAGAAGCTCATAAGGCAGCTCCAAACTTAGAGCGCATTCCCGTATGCTGCGGAACCCGCCTCTCGCCATCGCGTCCTTTATCTTCTGACCGAAGGTTTTCATCCCCATTATCCTGGTCATTTGACCCCTCTGGTATCTACCGCCTGAGCCGCAGGCGCGCCTGTCTCTTGAGACGGCCTGACCGGGGCCAGCGGCTCTTGGCTTTCGGAGTTTGCGTTCAGCAGCACGATGTCTACCCGCCTGTTGGCGGACCTGTTGTCGGCCGTGTCGTTCGGGCCTAACGGCCTGTACTCCCCATATCCGGCGGCCGACATCTGGCCTGGGTCGAGCGGATATTTCTCAAGGAAGTACTGTATTATCGAAGTCGCCCTCGCGGTGGAGAGCTCCCAGTTCGACCTGAACTTCTCGTTTCTTATGGGCGTGTTATCCGTGTGCCCTTCTATCCTTATCTGGTTGGGGACCTCCACCAGCGCCGCACCCACTTCCTGGAGTATCGGGAGGGACTCCTGTCTGATAACCGCTGAGCCCTGGTCGAACAGGACCGTATCCTTGATAGTAAGCGTAATACCCCGTTTGCCTGAGGATATCACGATATTCTTTTTCAGCTTGGCCGAGCCCAGCCTTCTTTCGAGCGCCTTTTTTATGCCCTCCATGTCGCTGGCTGACAATGCCTTTGCGGCAACTCCGCCGGTTTTCTTACCGCGCTCTTTGGAAGTGGACGGGGCCGGCATAACCGCTACATTCTGGTTCAGCGCCGACTGCACCGAATCGACAAAAGTCTGCAGCTTTTTCGCATCCAACTGGGAGGTGGCGTATAATACGGTAAAGAACGCGAAAAGCAACGTCATGAAGTCGGCATAGGAAACAAGCCATCTTTCATGGTTTTCACGCTCCTCCGGTTTTTTCTTCCTCGTTCCCATTCAGGTTTCCCCGCGTCATTTCGCAGCCTCTGCCGTCGCGCCCGCCGGGGCCTTTACCGGTTTTTCTTTCGCGGGTTTCTTTTCCGCCTTCGGCTCCTCAGGGAAAAATGCGCGGAGCTTTTCCTCGATGTAATGCGGGTTGAGCCCGGCCTGGATGGACAGCACGCCCTCCAATACCATAAACTTAATCAGGGATTCGCGTTTGGTCTTAATCTCAATCTTCTTTGCTATCGGCAGAAATATCAGGTTGGCCGAGCCGACGCCGTAAACTGTAGCGACGAAGGCCACCGCAATACCGCTGCCCAGCTTCGAAGGGTCGGCCAGATTTTCCATGACCGTAATCAGGCCGAGCACGGCGCCCAGTATCCCGATTGTCGGGGCATATCCTCCCGCGGCCCCGAGGACCCTGGCCTGGTTCATGCACTCTTCCTCTACGGCGTCTATTTCGGAGCTCATCGTCTCCGCCAATATCTTCGGGTCCATGCCGTCGACCGCCACCGTAAGCACCTTGGCAAGAAACGGGTTGGATGAATTCTTTAACTCATGCTCAAGAGAAACAAGACCGTCCTTCCTGGCCTTGGCCGCGTAAGCGATAATCTCCTTTATCACCTCATGCGGGTCGTCCGCCTTCTGCGTGAACGCTCTCCTGACGCCTGTTATCGCGCTTCTGATTTCCTTGATTGGAAACGACAACAGTGTCGCCCCCAGCGTGCCGCCTATCACGATTATAAACGCGGTGGGCTGGATAATCGACTTGATGCTCCCGCCCTCGATCGCCTGCCCGCCGAGGATCGCGAAGATACCAAGGAGAAGCCCGACGATGCTTGTGATATCGGGCCCAGCCTTCTTAGTGGAACTCATGGAATACTTTCCTTCTAAAGACGATTATCATCTGAAGTATGTACTCCGGCGGCTCTTTCACGAGGAGTTTCTCGCCCGTGCTCATCGTTATGACCGTGTCGGGGGTCTTCTCCACGAACTCTATCATGTCTGGGTTTATGACGATTTTGGATCCGTCTGTTTTGGTAAGGGTCAGCATTCCTTATCCTTTCCCTTCTCAAGGCCGCCTCCGCCGCCGTATCCTACAACCATTGCACGACCGCCCTCGACGGAATACCAAAGCTGCCTTGTTATATTCAGCGCTCTTCCTTGCGCCTTTTCAGCAGATCCTGCCAAGGATCATGCCCTTGAACTTTTCAAACTCCTCAACGGTGATGTACCCGTCCTTACGCAGTTTTGCAAGCGCGTTAATCTCCGCCACCGCATCGCCGCCGCCCGGCTCTATTTTCAGCGGTTCGGCCGTACCGCGCACTATCCTTCCGTCGTAAATGACCGGCTGACTGCCGGCGGCTGGCGGCTGGCAATCCTTGACCCCCTCGGCCGACGGCCGGCTCATTTTCAGTTCAAGGTATATCTCGCCAAGCTTGTCGAGCAGCCGCCCGTTGTTCCGCACAAGCGTGGTGCGCTCCCATGCGTTGCGGAGCACCACCAGCACCTCGTCAACCGTGAACGGCTTGGTGATGTAGTCATAAGCCCCGGCTTTTATCGCCTCGATTGCGTTCTCCATCGTGGCGTACCCGGTGCAAAGGACTACAAGGCAGTCGGGGTTCTTGGCCTTGGCGTATTTAAGCACCTCTATGCCGCCGATACCCGGCATCCTTACATCTGATATTATAAGGTCATAGTTATCGCCCTGTATCATCTCGAGCGCATCGCTTCCCTTCTCGGCGGTCTCGACCTGGCAGCCGGCGCCGCACAGGATATGCTCGAGGAGCTCAAGCGTCACCTTCTCGTCGTCTACGACCAGCACCTTCAGCTCCATGGGTCCTCCTCGAAACGACCTGATTTTGCCGGCGAATTCCGCCGCGCCCCCAACATGCACCCCTCCTTGTTTATCGGTGATAACCGGAGCCTTCTTTAGTCTATTCTGGCGCCGTCTGGTAACTATACGAGATAACCTCGTCGATAGTCCTGAAAAGGTTTGCGATATCGTAAGGCTTCGTAATCGAAGGGACCGAATTCTCCTCGATGAACTTCTGTACTGTCGGCTCGCAGGTATCTCCGGTCATAAATACTACGCGGTCCCGGAGTTCCGGCCTGTGCTTGCCTATCCAGCCGAGCACCGCCATACCGTTTATGCCGGGCATCCTGACATCGGTCAGGACCGCATCGAATTCGCCCGTCTGGAGCAGGGTGAACGCGGCCGAACCCGTGTTTGCCGTCATCACCTCGAATTTGCCGGAGAGCACTTCCGTCAGAAGTTCCAGCTGCTCCATCTCGTCATCTATTACCAGGAGCCTTTTGCCGCACGGCCCGCTGTCCTCCCTTGGGTCGGCCTGTGCAGACATCCCGGCCGCGCTCGCGGTAAAGGCTGCCATTTCCGGCCTGCGTATCGGCAGCCTGATAACGAACGCCGTCTTTCCCGGGCGGCTAGTGACAGTAATTTCACCGCCGTGCTCCTCGATTATACCGTAACATATGGACAACCCCAACCCGGTGCCTTCGCCGACGTCCTTCGTGGTAAAGAACGGGTCGAATATCTTGTCGGCAATCTCCTTCGGGATGCCGGGGCCATCGTCGGTGAATTCCATCTCGATATACCTGCCGCCTACCGGCCTGGTCTCGACTGTGAGAGTGCCGCCCTCGGCCCCCATCGCCTGCCGGGCATTTTTTATTATGTTTATAAAGACCTGCTGCAACTGCTGGCCGTCCGCCACTGTTACGGGGATTTCCGGCGAAAGGTTAAGGGTGACTTCTATGCACTCGCTCTTAAATTTCCAGCCGTAGACCTCCACTGCGTCCGATATCAGCGCGTTCACGTTTACCGGGCCTTTTTCAAGCTTTTCCTGACGGGAGAATTTGAGGAGCGACTGTATAACCTTCTTCGCGCCGATGGCCGACTCCTTAATTTTGTGCAGCATCTTAAGGTCTTTTTCGTCGGTAACGGTATCGGTCATCAGGTCGGCATAAGCGAGCACGGGCACCAGCTTGTTGTTCAGCTCGTGGGCGACGCCGGACGCGAGTTCCCCTATCGACGCCAGTTTTTCGGCGCGTAAGAGCTTCCTTTCGAGATATTTCTTTTCGGTCACATCCCTCGCGGTCACAAGGTATCCGCGCATCTCGTCTTTGTCCGAGAGCGGGATAGTGTTCATAATTATCTCGCGGGGAGAACCGTCCTTGTGCCTGAATACAGTGCGGAAGTCATCCTTGCCGCGGCCGCGAAACGACTCCTCGACTTCTTTTACCCCGGCCCCCCTGTCGAGCAGGAAGGTTAAGGGCTTTCCAATAAGGTCATGGCAGTCGTAACCCAGTTCCAGCGCCTTCGGGTTTACGAACGTCACCCTGCCGGCCATGTCCGTCGCGTAAATATGGTCGCGGCTGTTGACGAGCACCCCTTCCAGGGAGCGTTGGTATGCCTCTATTTCCCTCGTGCGCTCCTCGACCCTGTGTTCGAGGTTCGCGTTCAGCTTCTGAAGCTCTTCGTCCAGCTTGGCGAAGGTTATCATCTGTGCCAGCACGTCTGAGAAGATCGAGTAAACATTCACATGGCCGGGGTTGAAAAAATTCTTGCGCGGGTGGCTCAAATTTATCACGCCGACAAGCTCGCCGGCGGAAAGCATCGGCAGACACAGCAGCGAGCCGACCTGGACATTCATCGGCTTGGACACAAAGCGTATGTCTTTTGAGGTGTCCTCGATAATTACAGTCTTCTTTTCAAGCGCGACGGAGCCGAGCACGCCTTCGCCATAATTAAAGCGCAGGTTCGCAAGCTCCAGGTAGTCCTCCCGGATGCGCTTCTTCATCATCCCGGCCTTAAAATACAGGCCCCTGGCTACCTCGTCTGGAAAGAATATCGAACAGTTCTCTATGTTAAGTTCGCTCGCGAGTATTTTGAGGGCCTTGTGGCAGATGGCCTGGACATCGAGACCGTCCGCGAGCAGCTCGGAGGTCCTTTTGAAGGCGGAAAGGTTCCGCATCGTCTGCTGGTAATGGTTTACCGCGCACTCGATGCCCTTCCTGTATATCTCTACCTCGCGCTCCTTGT
>DASXVI010000230.1:0-2120 GCA_036504315.1 Nitrospirota bacterium | reverse complement strand
ACGCGCACGGCAAGGCCGTCAACGCCGCAAAGTCGCACAGCACGCTGGTGAACTATACCGCAGGCAAGGCCCACAGGCCGACATACGACACGGTAACATCGGGCGAGTATTCGGACACGATGTGGACGCACTTGAAGGACGGCAAGCTCGTTGTCTGCACGACCTGCCATAATGTCATGAGGAAGCCGGGCGATGTCGGCAGGGCATGGGAATACACATCGTCATCGGACGGGAAAAAATTCAAGGCCTACAAGGGGGGCTTCTGGGACAGGACATACCAGCAGGTGCGCGCGGCAAAGGATGCAACTCTCTGGACCCCGACATACTCGAAGGACAGGACGAACCTTACGCTCGACCAGTCCGCCTATTCATTTAACGAGTATTCGGGCAGCGTGGTATTCCAGAGCGCACAGAGCGGGTATATATACCTGACGCTCGACGACCCGTACCTGCGTGTGCCGGGGTCGGACAATACCATCTGCACCGACTGCCATGCGGAGTCCACCCACAAGGCTATGAGCTGCCTCTCGTGCCACGGCTCGCACAACCTGACGAACATTGCGGGTATCAGGTCTAAGGTCAGAAGGCCCGGCGGGACGGCTTTCCGGGATGTAGTGTTCAAGAGGTTCACGGGGATGAACTCGTTCGCGGGCAGCGGCACGCTCGATGGCATCTGCGAGGTCTGCCATGCGGCGACTCTGTATTACAGGGCCGACGGCATGGGACAGGTTACGCACCAGGACGGCCAGAATTATAACCGGAAGGACTGCTCCGTCTGCCATACGCACGCGGGCGGGTTCGGGAAATCAATAACAATGGACGGGGCGCGGCGGTCGTGCCGACTAAGGGGCGCGATCTTCGGGGCGTCAGCCGAAGGCTGGCCCTTAATATCGCGGCCCGGCTGGCGGGATGACCGCAAGCCAAAACAAAAAAGGGCCGACACGATGGTCGGCCCCTACTTATAAAAGCCGCTGGATTTCAGCCTTCGCGGGAATGACAAATGAAAAGGCTGACATTGCTGTCGGACTTTTGTTGTTTTTGTCGTCCCGACCGTAGCGGAGGGACCCACAGTAGAATTGCCTTACAGAAAAAAATCAAATGTAGATTCCTCGGCTTCGCTCGGAATGACAGTCTAAAATAAAAGGGCCGACACGATGGTCGGCCCCAACTTATGAAGTAGCTGAATTCCCGTCTGCACGGGAATGACGATTTTAGCAGATTCTCGGAAGTTGCTCGCCGGACAGCATATCAACAATCCGCGTGCCGCCGATGAAAGTCTTGATCAGAACTTTGCCGACCGGCTCCGCGACCGCCTCGCCGATTATCACCGCATCCTTGCCGTATTTGCTCGCGCGCATGACCGCAAGGACTTCCGCTGCCTTGTCCGCAGGGACCGCCGCGACGAGCTTGCCTTCATTCGCCACGAACATCGGGTCGAGTCCCAGTATCTCGCACGCGCCGCGCACGGCTTCTGTCACCGGCAGCGTCTTCTCGTCCAGCATAATGCCGACCTTCGACTCCTCGGCGAACTCTATGAGGGTAGAGGCCATGCCGCCGCGGGTCGGGTCGCGCAGGGCATGAAGCTCGGGGCATACCGCGAGCATCTCGCGCACGAGGTGGTTCAGCGGGGCGCTGTCGGTCACGATGTCGGACTCAAAGCCCAACCCTTCGCGCTTCGACATTACGGCCATGCCATGGTCGCCGATCGTGCCTGAAACTATTATCTTGTCTCCGGCTTTGATGTTCCTTACCGAGACCTTCACGCCGTAGGGCACGACGCCCACTCCGGCTGTGTTTATAAATATCCTGTCCGCCTTGCCCCTGTCCACGACCTTTGTATCGCCCGCAACAATCTTTACGCCAGCCTCGTCGGCCGCCGCCTTCATGCTACGGACTATCTCTTCAAGTTCGGATAGCGGGAGGCCTTCCTCGACGATGAACCCGCTGGTTATATAGAGAGGGGTTGCGCCCGCCATCGCGAGGTCGTTTACAGTGCCGTTCACGGCGAGGTCGCCGATGTTGCCGCCGGGGAAGAATACCGGGTTGACGACATACGAGTCCGTCGTCATTGCGAGCCTGTCTCCCATGTTTGAGGGCATCGGCAGGACGGCTGAATCCTC
>DASXVI010000229.1:0-2616 GCA_036504315.1 Nitrospirota bacterium | reverse complement strand
AGCTCACGGACTTCGGGTTCAGAGTCCTTTATCAGGCCCGCAAGCACCGCCTCGACGGCCGGGTCGGATATCGGTGAAGCCATGGCAGCCTTGGAGCGCACTATCGGAGAAGGGTCCTTGGCGGCATCTTCCGCGTCCTTTATCCCCTCGGCCCCGCCCATGCCGACGAGATACCCGAAGGCATCGGCGCGAACGGCCTCGGAGGGGTCCTTTGTCCCGCGCACAAGCACCTCACGGTTCCGTGCCTTTGCGGTTGAGCTTGCGGCAGCCGCCCTCAATGCCGCCTCCCGTACTTCCGCGTCGGCGTCCTCAAACGCAATCGAAACAACCTCGGCGATGTTCGGGACTGCGGGGTCCAGGCTCATTACGGCCTCAAGCCGGTCCCTCTTGTCGCCGGAGGCGAGGGTCAAAATTTGGCGGGAATCTGTCAAAAGGAAGCGTCTGGACAGTTTTTTGCCTTCAAAATGCGCTTCAAATATCCACCACCCTGCCGCCGGGCCTGCGGCCTGTCCGGCATTGAACTGGATAGAGTCCCAGACTACCGTCCTGCCGGTTTTGTCCGGGAATGCAAGCTTAACGGTTTTTTGGGCCTGTTCGCCGGAGGGCATAAGCCAGGTCAGCTCTACTTTTGCCTTTGATTTTTTTTCGAGGGAGAAAGAGGCCCGAAGACCGGAGATATAAAGCGGCAGGATATCGCTGCGCTGGCTGTCGTAATTAAATCTTAAGGCAGGCACCGGGGCAAGGCTTATTACGGGATTTGCGGCAGGAGCTTCGGCAATAACCGCATCCGGGCCGGACAGTATGAATATGCAGGTTAATGCAGCAATAAACGGCTTCATTGCTGTTTTTTCCCGGTCTCGCCTTCAACCTCTATCGGCACGGCTATGCGGAGGTACAGATAACCCTTCGCGCCGGCCTTCACCGCCTCAGGCTTGACCGTAAGCCCCACGGTAGCGGTTTCTCCGGGCATCAACTCCTGCTTGTCCATGACCTTTACCTCGCCGTCGAGCGAACTGTCGGCGGAGTCTATTATCACCTGCCCCTTGCCGTCGTTCTTTATGGCAAGCTCCATAGGCGCGGACTGGCCCTGGTTCAACCTGAACACCGTCGGGGTCACAACAAGCGAGTCCGCGGTCCTCGCGATATCGGCCACGTATCCCGCAAGCTGCACATTGTGTTCCTTTTCGCCGCCGCCGTCCATCTTTACGACTACCTCGCCCTCAATAGGCCCTGGTCCCGTCGGCTTAAAGCCAATTTTGACCGGCACTTCGCCCCTGGGGATAATCCTTTCGGGCGGCGACACATCCAGAAAACAGCCCTTCGGCAGGTTTATGCCCAAAACTCTCAGGTCTTTGTTACCGAGGTTCTTTATCAGGACGACGAAGAAGCGGGTTTCGTAGGGAGCTACGACGCCTAAGTCGCGGTAGTCGGGCTCGACCGCTCCCACTCCTGCCTGGTCGGGCTTGATAAGACCCTTTATGTCGATAATCATCGTCGGGCTGGCCGGGTCGTTTGTATAGAGGATTACTTCCTTGCGGACGCGGCCGGAGAAGTTGTAGGAGAGGAAATGAATCTTGAGGTTGCCGGAAGCGCCGGGCTTGATTACCTTGTCCTGCATGAAGACAGCCGTGCATCCGCAGGAGGGTTTGATGTCCGTTATTTTGAGGTCCTGGTCGCCAGTGTTCTTGACCGCAATCAGGGTTTCGGGCTCGGTCCACTGGTATATTTCGCCGAAATTCCATACGGTCGAAACTTCGAGCTTCGGGGCGGCCCAGACGGGGCATGGGAGGGCGGAGGCAATTGCAAGTACGGCAGTTCCGACCAAAGTTCTAAAGTTCATGGCGCACCGATATCTATTAACAACTGTTAACCTTTAAAATCACAGAGGTATTTTAGCACCATCGCCGCCCGAAAGCAATATCAGTTGAGGCTTCTTTAGTCCTTTGGCCCCGTCCATCCCAGCTTGTCCATCAATTTCTGGGCCCTCCACTTGTAGCGGTCGTCAACGCTCAGGGTCAGGTAATGCAGGAGCGCGTCCCTTATCTCCGTGTCCTCGGGCACTGCTGCGGTCTCCCAGGCACGGAGCACCCCCCTTACCACATAGAGGTTGTCCCAGTTTATATAGGGCAGAAAAATCTTGCCGCCGAACGGCTCGCCAATCGCGGCAAGCGCGCTTGAAACCCCGTCCACCAACTCGTCTGAAGGTTTCCCTTTTGCCGTAAGCATCGCGATGAGCGGGAGTTTTGCCTCCTTCGCCTTCATCTCCCCAAGCCTTGCGGCGGCGTCCAGGGCTACCGTCTCGTCCGGGTCCTTCAGCGCCCCTATCAGCGGCTCCGCGGCCTTTGCCGGTACGCACCTGAAGAGCGCCTCGGCCGCAAGCCTCCTGACGCCCGGCGAGGGGTCGTCCTTCAGCATGGATGCGAACTTGTCCGCAAACCGGAGGTCGCGGTTCAGGGTAGTTATCTTGAGCGCGCTCATACGGACCTGCTCGTCCGGGTCTGACAGAAGCTTTTCCTTGCCGGGGGTCTCGGTCTTCTGCGCGAGCGACGCGAAGTATTCGGCGGCATCCCGCCTTGTCCCGGCATCCGTGTCGGTCAGCAGGGCGGCCATATGGCC
>DASXVI010000228.1:0-4320 GCA_036504315.1 Nitrospirota bacterium | reverse complement strand
GACAAGTTCACACTCCAGCGGCAGGGTACGGCCGTCTCTATCGTCTACAACGCATACTACGAGGGCGGCGCGTGGGCCGTAAGGGATTCGTCCAAACCCCAGGCGCGGATAGATTTCCCGGCGGCGGGAGGGGTGGAGGTTTACAGTTCTCCGGCCGGTGCCGGATGCAGTTGGGGTAAGGTCCTGACGGTATCAGGCGACAGGATTGATTGCGGCTCAAACCGTATGCTCATAGTCCCGTCGGCAACCACTACTCAGAGAGACGCTATGACGGAGGCGGACGGCGCGGTTATTTACAATTCTACGACAAATAAGATTGAGACTGTAAATAACGGCAACTGGGTAAACATCGGCATGCCCGCTGGAAGCATCACGGCCTACGCTGGCGCGGTCGCGCCGTCCGGATGGTTAGTGTGCGACGGCAGCGCGGTAAGCCGTTCCACATACGGTGAGCTGTTCACGGCCATCGGTACGACTTATGGGACCGGAGACGGGTCTACTACATTTAACCTGCCCGACCTGCGAGGCAGGACGGCGATTGGCGCGGGGCAGGGCGTTGGGCTGACCAACCGCGCGCTCGGCGCAAAGGCGGGTGAGGAGACTCATGCGTTATCGACAGCAGAGGTACCAGCGCATAATTATGCAAGCGCAATGTCAGCCCCCGGAATGACTGATGGTGGAGGTTTCTACGCGCTAACTGCCGCTGGGTTATCCGGAGTCGGCGCAGCTCACAATAACATGCAACCGTTTATAGCCCTGACCTACATAATAAGGCATTAACCATGGCCATACACTACAAATGCCTGTTCAGGTGCCCGTGTGGCAAAGAGCAGGTCGTCGCAGAGTTCGAAGGCGCGCTCGACCAGACGATACCGTGCCCATGCGGCGGCGAGATGAAGTTTGTAAAGATTGTAGTTTGAGGATGTCCTGTCCCCTATTTTGACGGGTTTTTGATGCAAAAATAGCCCGGTTTTTGCCGGGCTGTTTTCTTATCTTGCAAGTATTTGGAAGTCAAAAACTTGGGTTAATCTGGTGATCCCTATGGGACTCGAACCCATGTTAACGGCGTGAGAGGCCGACGTCCTAGACCGCTAGACGAAGGGACCATTGGGGTGGCTTTAAACGAGAACGGTAATGTACTTTAGTTCCGCCCGGAAGTCAAGAGGAAATAGGCCCGGCTGCCAAAATAATGGGAAAACCCTCCGAATTCCCGGAGGGTTTCAAATCTCATGCCTTGTTCTTTTGAGCTTCTTTGCGTCTTTTAATAGATGGATGGAACTTCCCGAACCAGTTGCCCAGCCGGTGGCTCATGCTCAAAATCCGGCTGCGGGCCGGTTTCTCCCCAGTCTTGTCAATGAACTGGCTCTGGGCATGGATATGATGTTCGCCGCCGTGGAGCTCCTTAAACTGCTCCTTCTTTTCGCCCTCTTCCGCCTCCCGGCTAAGGGCCTTTAATTCCTCTATGGTATCGCCAGGCTTAGGCGTAATAAGGATATCATGCTCCTTTTCCCTTTCCTTTTTCTTTGTCCTCCAGCGCATAACCCCTCCTTGAGAGAGGAGGCCTTACTTCGGCAGGCAGGGCCCTGTCTTGACGCAGAGTACCGGACATTTTACACCGCGCACAACCTTCTGGGTTGTCGAGCCGAATACCGCGTCCATCCCCTCCTTGCCGACGGTCCCCATTATTATCATGTCAACGCCTTCCTTCTCGGCGAAGCGGACTATCTCGGAAGCAGGGTCGCCCCTGAGTATAACAGTCTTCACATCCTTCAGTTCCTTGAGCTTGAACGCGGCGCTTGCGAGCTTCTTTTCCGCGTTGTCGCACATCTCCTTATAGAACCCGTCCAGAGAAATATACGGGACATACCATCCGCCCGTGCGGTTTAAGTCGTCCATTACATAAACCATGCTGACCTTTGCCCCGAACTGCCGGGCAATTGTCAATGCGTAGTCGAGAGCAGCCTCTGAGCATTCCGTAAAATCTGTCGGGTGAAGGATGTGGGTTACATTCATGTGCCTGTTACTCCTTTTGTTTAATGTTAGCTCCTTATTTAATTTTAGCTCCATGTTATGCCCCATGTCAATGGAGAAACGCTGATAAAGCTTGTAAACGCACAGAAAATCAGCCTGTTGGCCAAGCCGTTTTCAGAATTATTTTGACAATAGGCTAAAACTGATGTATCTTGCTTGAAATTAAGGTTTTTTCTATGATTTAACAGTCATTTGGACTTGCTGGAGGCCAGGATGAAGAAGCTTATCGTACTTTTGTTCTCTTTCCTTTGTATTGCCGTCTCTTCAAACGCCTACGCGGAGAAGTTCGACGCCCGCAAGGACTACAACTGCGACC
The DNA here is from genome assembly GCA_036504315.1 of Nitrospirota bacterium. GTDB lineage: Bacteria > Nitrospirota > JACRHJ01 > JACRHJ01 > JACRHJ01 > DASXVI01. The sequence continues at coordinate 1,973 of DASXVI010000228.1, read as the reverse complement.
TCGTCAGCAACGGTGTCTGGACCTTTGAAGGGTTCCGCGCATCCGACGGCGCATACCTCTCTATGATTTTCGGACACGCGCCCATCAAGGAAATATCGAAATACGGCGTTGAGGCCCATTACCTGCCCGACGGCGACCAGGAAGCGCACCCGTTCATCACGAGGATGGCCGACGACATGATGGCCTCTCCGGCCACGCAGGGGCGCAAGTTCGACTCAGTCCTCACCTGGACCGCGCCATACAGCTGCGGGGTCGAGATAAAAGGTTTCGCCCGAATTATGGGCAATATCAAGGGAGAGTCCACGGGCAAGAAGGTTAAGGCATCCCTGCTTCAGGGCGGAAAGGTGCTTTGGAGCGGCGATGTGGCCGGTGGTCAGGGTGATACTGAATTTTCCGCGAAGGCTTCCGTTAAGAAAGACGAGAAGATTCGCTTCCAGGTAGCCTGTGCGGGCGATACCGCCGGAGATGTAACAGTCTTTAATGTTGTTGTGGACACCGACAAGAATTAATAAGACGCCATAGGAAATATTTTGATACTCGACCTTATACGCAGAAGCCTAAGCGCAAAAATAACTCTGGCGATAACGTCAGTGCTTATAGTTTTTATATCCATCCTCGGCTTGCTGGATATGCGCAATGAAACGGTGAGCACATTCGATGTTTACCGCAGGAACTCCAAGGTACTCGTTGCCACAATCGAGAAGGGTCTGATTTCGGCGATGGCGGAAGGCCGGAACGAGGACGTCCAGCAGACTCTGGAAGATATCGGGATGCAGGATGAGCTTCTGGGAGTCCGCATATTCGATGAGAAGGGCAATATCATCCGTTCATCCAACCGCGGCGAACTCGGCGGCATGGTCGACAAGGATACGCTCGACGAATACCTGAAGAGCTCCGACCCCGGATATTATGGCACTGAGAAGGGCCGGGTGCTGTCCCTTATCCAGCCCATATACAACAGCTCGGCCTGCTTTGGATGCCACCCGCCGAACAAAAAGATAAACGGGGTGCTCCAGGTGAAGGTCTCGCTCGAAAAAGCCTACCAGGACATCCATGAAAACCGGTGGTTCATGTTCAAATGGGGCATACTGACGGTCCTTTGCGTATGCCTTGCCCAGATACTGCTGATGCGGGTCCTTGTTACGATGCCTGTCAACAGGCTCCAGGTTGCCATGAAGAGGGCGGAAAAGGGCGAGGCTGTCAATATCGACCTGCCCGGAGACGACGCCCTGGGCGAGCTTGCCCGTGTATTCAGGAATATGCTGTCCCGGATAACGGTCATGAGCGGCGAGGCCATTGACAGGGAAAAGGAGCTTGTCCGCAACCAGGAAGCGCTCAAGTCGCAGGCGCTCCTCGAAGATGTCATTGAAGGCATACCGGACGGCGTCGCGATTATGGACCGGGAGATGACGCTTAAACTCATCAACCCGAAATATAAAGAGCTTTTCCCCGACGCGGAAGTAGGCCAGCCATGCTATATGGCGATCCACCGGAGGGACAAGCCCTGCAGCCACTGCGGAGTAATAAAGGTATTTGAAGACGGAAAGATACACGAACACGAGTCGAGCGCGGTGCTTGCCGACGGGTCGTTCAGGGTCGTGCACAGCGTATCGGCCCCGGTCTTCGGCGATTACGGCGAGGTGGTGGCGGCCGTGGAGTCCGTCCGCGACGTTACCGAACGCGTCACGATGGAAAAAGAGATAAAGGAAAAGAGCTGGGAGCTCGAACGGGTGAACAAGCGGCTTGCGAAGATGGCCGTTACCGACGGGCTGACGATGCTTTTCAACCACAGGTTCTTTCAGGACAGCCTCAAACGCGAGTTTAAAAGGCTTTCCCGCCACAGGGCGCTGCCATACCTGTCGATAGCAATGATTGACATAGACCAGTTCAAGGCGCTGAACGATACCTACGGGCATCAGGCGGGTGACCGCGTCCTGCGCGGCATCTCGAAGGTACTTAAGGACAGCGTCAGG
>DASXVI010000227.1:0-2645 GCA_036504315.1 Nitrospirota bacterium | reverse complement strand
TGTCCTTCTCCACGAGGTCCCACTTGTTCAAAACGATGATGACGCCCTTGCCCTCTTCGTGGGCGATGCCGACAATCTTTTTGTCCTGTTCTGTCAGGCCTTCGGCTGAATCTATAAGCACAAGCGCGACATCGCAGCGGTCGATAGCCTTCAGGGCGCGGATGACGCTGTACTTCTCGACGCCGCTCGCAATCTTGCCCCGGCTCCGAATACCGGCTGTATCGACTATGTTGTAGGTCTTGCCGTAATACTTGACCAGCGTATCTACCGGGTCCGTCGTTGTGCCGGGCGCATTGTGGGTAACAGCCCTCTTTTCGCCGGTTAACGCGTTCAGAAGGCTGGACTTGCCGACATTCGGCCTGCCGATGATAGCCACATTGGCAAATACCTCGTCCTCCTCCTGGCCAGCCTCGGCGCCCGGGAGCATCTCCATCAGGGTATCCATCATCTCGCCATATCCGGGCCCGTGCAGGGCGGATATTGTAAAAAGCTGTCCCGCCCCAAGGCGGTAGAATTCATAGGCGCTGTCCTCGAACTTCGGGCCGTCTACCTTGTTTACGCAGTAGATGACCGGCTTGCCGGACTTGCGCAGGACCTCGGCAACACGCAGGTCGGAGGCGTTCAGCCCCTCCTTCACATCGGTCACGAAGATTATTACATCGGCCTCCTCGATAGCGAGGTTCGTCTGCTCGCGCATCTGGGAGAATACATCGTCCTGCGAGACCGGCTCGAACCCGCCCGTGTCCACGAGGTTGAACGAGCGGTCGTCGTACTCCGCGACGGCATAGTTCCTGTCCCTCGTAACGCCGGGGATATCCTCGACCACCGCGAGCCTTTTTCCGATTATCCTGTTGAACAGGGTTGACTTGCCCACATTGGGCCTGCCGATAATAGCAACTGTCGGTATTGACAAAATAAGCTCCTTAAGTTCATGTAAATTCTGACAAACATTTAGTTTATCACATCTATGCCCCGCTATTCAAGACAAAGGTTGAACCCTTCAAATGTTTAACACAATAATTTAAAAAATCCATTGACTTCACAATGCCTTTCCTATTATTATCTCTCCAATCCACGGTTAGTCTCAGGAGCTTCTCTCAGATGGCAAGAATCAGCAGCAAATTCCTTTTAGTACTTACGCTCACAGCGTTTACGCTCGCCCTTTTCCCGCATGGCTCTTTTGCGGCCAGGCAGAATGCCGACCAGATTGTCAAGAAGTCGGCAACAAAAATCACTTCCCTCGAAAAAAATAAAAAGAAAAGAAAATTCAGGCACGAATGGGACAGGATAATCGACGGCCTCGATGTCGTCATAGCCAAGTACCCGGCTTCCGATGCCGCAGACAAGGCTATGCTCCTGAAGGGCCGCGCCTTCGAGGACATCTACAAGGTATCCAAAAACCAGAAAGACCTCGATAGCGCCGTCGAGACCTACGACGCCTGTCTCAAGAGCAGCCCCGGCAAAGACGACTCGGCCAAGGCGCGCGCCCGTATCAAGGCGCTGACGGGCATAGACCCGGGCACCGCGAATGCCGAGCCAAAACCCGCAAAGCAGCCTGAACCCAAACCGGTTAAGAAGGCGGACAAGAAGGCATTACCCGCCCCCGTCCCGGCCCCGACGGTTATCCCGCAGCAGCCCGCCCCAGCCGCCCCAGCCCCCATCGAAGCTCCGGTTACGGTCAGTCAGCCAAATACGCCGGATACGACAGCGACGCCGCAAATCGCCGCCGCAGACAAAAACGACGGCCTCGTCCATGTGCAGGAGATCCGCTACTGGTCCAACAAAGGCACCACGAGGGTCGTCGTCGCGCTGGACGGCAAAGTCAAGTATTCCGACAAAAAGCTGAAAAACCCGGCCAGGCTTGTGTTCGATCTCAAGGGCGCTTCGATAAAGAAATCGCCGTCCGTGGAAGTAAACGACGGGATACTTCATACCATCCGCACCAGCCAGTACAACTCCGGCACCGTCCGCGTCGTCCTCGACCTCGACTCGCTCGATACCTACCGGATGCTGATGCTGAACGACCCGTCGAGGCTCGTAATCGATATTACCGGGAAGAAATCGAAGCAGGACAGGGAGGCCAAGCGTTTAATTTTGAAGCCGTCCGGCTCCCGCAACGGCAGGGTAATAACGCTTAAATCCGTGCGCGGCGAGGCAAACGCCCCCGCCCTCTTGTCGGCAACCTCAATACCGGTCAAGCAGTCCCCCGCGCCTGAAATTGCAAAAGAGGCTCCGTTTGTCGAACCCGGCAACATGGGCGCCGCGTCCTCCGGCAGCCCGCCTGTCACCGCAGTAGAGCCGAAGTCCTGCGTCGGCGTGATTGTCATAGACCCCGGCCACGGCGGCAAGGATACCGGCGCAATCGGCCGGGGCGGCCTATACGAGAAGGATGTCGTGCTCGATGTAGGACTGAGGGTCAAAGCCCTGGTCGAGGAGGAACTCGGCTGCAAGGTGGTTATGACACGCGACAGGGATGTGTTCATAGACTTAGACGCGAGGCCCGGCATAGCCGTCCAGAACGACGCCGACCTGTTCATATCTATACACGCGAACGCAAGCCCCAACAGCGCGGCGCACGGCATAGAGACCTACCTCCTGAACCTCACGAAGGACAGGAACATCATGGAGCTTGCCGCCCGCGAGAA
>DASXVI010000226.1:0-4957 GCA_036504315.1 Nitrospirota bacterium | reverse complement strand
TCGCCCTTCAGCGTAATCTTGGACTTGACCGTGCGGCTCACCAGCCTGACTATCACGAGCTGGTCGGCGAGGTTCTTCTTGTAGTCCTCAAGTGTGAAGCCCTCATCCGAAAGCGCCTGCCTGAGGCCCGCTTCGTCGAGGTTGTTCCTCTTCATTATGTCCTTTATCGCATCTTCGACTTCTTCCGGGCCGACTTCTATGCCGTCGAGCTTTGCCTGCTGGAGCTGGAGCTGCTTGTCTATGAGGTTGTTCAGCGTCTGGCGGCGGAGCCGGTCGGTCGCGGCCGCGAGCTCGTCGCCCCGGAGCTTCTGGGTGAGGTCCGAGAGGGCTGGGGCCATCTCCCCCTGAAGCTCGCTGAGCGTTATTACTTCCGGGCCGACGACCGCGACAACGCGGTCTATGACCTCGGTGCATGATGCGTTCTGCGCCCATGTAACGGCGGAAACGAGCACAAATACGGCTAAAAGATTTTTCATGTACAAACCTTTCTTGATTTTGAATCCCTTATGTAGGAGAATATCCCCTCAAGATATCATATCGAAGGCACGGAAATCAAGAAGTTAAGGAGAGACAAGATGAAGATGGCGTCTGCGGCCGCGGCGATGGCGGCCCTGATGATATTCGCGGGCTGCACGCAGCGGCCCGGCCTGTACAAAGACACCCGCGTCATTATGGGTACATATGTCACGGTTACCGTATCCGAGGAGGATATCGGCCCGCAGAAGGCAGTAGATGCCGCAAACGCCGCGTTCGACGAGATAAGCAGAGTTGACCGGCTGATGAGCACATACAAGCCGGAATCCCAGCTCTCGGAGGTGAACAGGCAGGCCGGGATAAAGCCGGTCAAGGTCGACCCGGAACTGTTGGATACCGTGCAGGACGCCCTCGACGCGGCGGCGGCAACAGGAGGCGCGTTCGACCCGACCGTCGGCCCGCTGGTGCGCGCATGGAAGATAGGCCCGGAGGGCGGACGCATCCCGGCCACCGAAGAAATAGAGAAGGCCAGAGCGCTGGTCGGCTATTCGCAGGTGGCGGTGGACAAGTCCGGGGGCACGGTATTCATAAAGAAGAAGGGCATGTCGATTGACCTGGGCGGCATAGCCAAGGGCTATTCGGCGGACAGGGCGGTCGAGGCGATGAAGGCCAGGGGGGCAAGGGGCGGTATAGTTGCCGTCGCGGGCGACCTGAAGTTGTTCGGGAGAAAGCCGGGTGGCGGCCCGTGGAAGGTTGGCATACAGCATCCGAGGGAAAAAGACGCCATGCTTGCGAGCTTCAACCTTACCGACGCCGCAACCTCGACCTCAGGCGACTACGAAAGGTTTTTCATAAAGGACGGCGTCCGCTACCACCATATTATAGACCCTAAAACAGGCTACCCGGCCAAGGGGCTGGTGAGCGTCACGGTTTTGGCACATGACTCGTATGTGGCCGATTCGCTATCCACAGGGATATTCGTTATGGGGCCTGAGAAGGGCCGCGAGCTTGCGGGCAGACGACGGGACATAGAGGTTTTGATGATAGATAAAGACGGGAAAGTCTTTGCGACAGGCAGGTTTATCAAACTTGGAGTTAAAAGTCCCAACCTTGGTCAGGCTAATCCAGAATAGTTAGCCAGAACAATTAGATGGAACGAAAACAAGCCTTCTAATACCGGACGAGAGAGAAATAATCCTCGAAAAACGACAACATTCTGGCATGCGCGTCATGCCTGTGACGGTTATTTGTTGTCCCGTATTTTAGAATATATTTTCAAGTAGCTGTTTTTATTGTTGAATAATAATTTATTGAATCTGGCACGGAGATTGCTATTTAAGATATACATTAGCAACGAGCAATAAGTAAGTCAGCACTTCGATGGTGCGTACTTCCCTCATCCCCCCTCCCCCAATAGGCTGGTGAAGGTTGGGCCATCATCGTAGAATCAGCCGGACCACTCAGGTGGTCCGGCTTTCTGCTTTTTTAAGACCTCTTAAAAGGTTTCCCCGGCGGCCAGGTATCGCCACTGGCCTTCCGGGAGATGGCCGAGCTTGACCTTCCCGATAGCAACCCTCTTCAGCCCCGTCACCTTCAGCCCGACAAGCTCGCACATCCGGCGTATCTGGCGCTTCTTGCCTTCCCGCAGGAGGAACCTGAGCTGGTCCTCGTTCTGCCAGGCCACTTTGGCGGGCATCAGTTCCTCGCCGTCCATTTCGAGGCCGTGGTTCAGCAGCCGCAGGCCGTCATCGGACAATTCGCCCTCCACGCGGACCAGGTATTCCTTCTCGATGTCGCGCATCTCGCCGATTATCGTTTTTGCGACGCGGCCGTCCTGTGTGAACACAATCAGCCCCTGGGACTCGATATCGAGCCTTCCGGCGGGGGCAAGGTGGCGCAGGTGCTCCGGGTGGTACTCTATACCGCTCGGGTCGTCTATCCACTGGTTTTCAGGTTTTATAAGAGCGACGGCCGGGGTGTAATTTTTCTCCGGCTGGCCGGACACATAGCCCACTGGCTTGTTCAGGAGGACCGTGACGAGGCGGGACTGCTTTATCTGCGCGCGTTCGTCGAGCGTTACCCTTGCATTGGGGAATACCTTTGTGCCCAGTTCGGTTATGCGGACTCCGTCCACGAATACCCAGCCCTTTTCTATAAAGGCGTCGGCCTCACGGCGCGAGCATATCCCAAGTTCTGACATCAATTTTGATAAGCGCATTTGTTCCATAAGCTACTTTACCACAGAGGCCCTGATAACATCGACAAAAAAGCATCCTGTTCTTCAATGGATGGCTGGATAGCCCTCAAAAGGGACGCGGCTTCTTCGGGCGTCAGCCGAAGGCTGGCCCTAATGGCGCGGCCCGGCTGAGGGTTATCCTGCTATCATGTATTGAATAAATAAAAAGGGCCGACACTTGGGTCGGCCCCTACAATTTGGCCTTAAATTGAATTACTTCACGCCCAGAAGCTCGACTTCAAAGACCAGCGTGGCGTTCGGGGGGATGACTCCTCCCGCGCCCTGCGCGCCGTATCCGAGCGCCGGCGGTATCGTCAGCTTGCGGGTGCCGCCGACCTTCATGCCGACCACGCCTTGGTCCCAGCCGGGGATGACTTCGCCGCCGCCCAGGTGAAACATGAACGGCTCGTTCCTGTCCTTGCTCGAATCGAACTTCTTGCCGTCCGTGAGCCAGCCGGTGTAATGCACAGAAACGGTCTGACCGGCCTTCGCCTCCGGCCCTGTGCCGACCTTAATATCTTCAATCCCGAGCCCGCTGGGCTGAGTAACCTTCTCCACGGCGTCCCCCTTTTTGCATGCTGCCAGCATGAACATGAGTGTTAATGAAAGTGTAACTATCAGCAGCTTCCTCATCTTCGCTATCCTCCGTTTATGATTATTTGCCCTGCGCTTTAAAGCATCTTACAAAATGGCCTGGTTTCACTTCCACAAGCCCCGGTTCGGCCTCGGCGTATTCGGGCTTGGCGTAAGTACAGCGCGGCAGGAATTTGCATCCTGCCGGCAGGTCGGACAGCTTCGGCACCATTCCGGGTATTGCCCGGAGCCGCTTTAGTTTCTCGCCCGGCTTCGGGATGGAGGCAAGCAGGCCCTCCGTATATGGGTGCATAGGGTCGTAGAATATATCGTCCGTCTTGGAGGACTCGACAATCCGGCCCGCGTACATTACCGCGACCCTGTCCGCCATCTGAGCTACTATCCCCAAATCGTGCGTTATCAGTATTATAGCAGTGCCGAGCTTTTTGCGTATGTCGTTTAACAGGTCGAGTATCTGCGCCTGAATAGTAACATCGAGGGCGGTCGTTGGCTCGTCTGCGATAATCAGCGACGGCTCGCAGGATATCGCCATCGCAATCATCACCCTCTGGCGCATCCCGCCTGAGAGCTGGTGCGGGTAATTGGATAGAAGCCTTTTCGGCTCCGGCAGGCCGACCAGCTCGAATATCTCAGCCGTGCGTTTCAGGGCAGCCTCGTTGTTCATTCCCTTGTGGACTATCAGGGCCTCGGCCACCTGGTCGCCGACGGTGAATACCGGGTTCAACGAGGTCATCGGCTCCTGGAACACCATGCCGATGCGCCCGCCGCGCACCTTGCGCATCTCGTTCTCGGGGAGCTTCAGCAGGTCGCGCCCCTCGAAGATTATCTCGCCGCCGGTAACCTTGCCGGGCGGGTCGGGGAGGATGCGCATGATTGAAAGCGAGGTGACGGACTTGCCGCAGCCGGATTCGCCGACGAGGCCCAGGACCTCGGACGGATAAACCTCGAAGCTCACGCCGTCAACGGCCGCGAAATTGCCTTCGCGGGTATTGAACTTTGTAGTGAGGTTCTTGACGGACAAAAGCGGAGTCATTATTTTATTCCAGGTCCCCTAAGTCCAGCAGGCTCTCCCCGCCTTCCTGTTCGCTCTGGATAAATTTCAGGTACATCAGCGCGTCGGTGTTGCCGGGGTTCACCGTCAGGGCCTCGTTCCATTCGCCGACGGCCAGGTCGATAAAGCCCTTCATATAATATGTGATGCCGAGGTTTATGCGGGCTGGGACATAATGCGGGTTGATCTCCTTGGCCTTCATAAACTCGCGTATGGCCTCGTTGTAAAGCCCCTTCTCGCGGTATGCTATGCCGATTTTCGTGATGATGTCCACGAACATCGGACGCAAACCCAACGCCTTGCGGTATTCCTCGACCGCCTCGCCGTAGAGGCCCAGGTCGTTGTATATGTCGCCGATGCGCGAGTGCTCGTTCGCGAGCTTGCCTTTGATGTAAGGGTCGAGCGTGAACGGGCTGCTGTGTGCGATTTTGGCGGCCTTGCCGAACACTTCGCTGGCCTCGTTGTACTTGCCCATGTCGTTGAGGGTGACCGCGAGGTTCAGCGAGACCTCCGTATATCCGGGGTTCTGTTCGAGGGCTTTTTTGAAGGCGTTAGCGGCCCTGCCAAGCTCGCCCCTGTTGTGGTATATAAGCCCAAGCTTG
>DASXVI010000225.1:0-3431 GCA_036504315.1 Nitrospirota bacterium | reverse complement strand
CCGAAGAATCCGCCTTTTTTCTTCCGGGCAGGTATGGTCAGCCGGGCCATCCCATTCGTCTGCCGCGCAGCCAACCGTCGTTCCCGCGAAGGCGGGAACCCAGAGGCTTTCCCTGGAAAAAGTCACTGGACCCCCGTCTTCACGGGGGTGACGCCGTTTCGACTGCGGATTCTTCGCTGCGCTCAGAATGACATGAACGCGGCTCTCCTTCCCTTTTGCCCCACACCTGCCGGGAAGCCCCGTTTTTCAAATTTCCTTGACTTAATCCTACATTGTTTGGTAAATTATTAGCACTCGGGTATGCTGAGTGCTAACCGGCGCTCAAATTCCGAAAGGAAAGGGGGAGAAAGGCTTTTATGGACCTCAGCGACAGGTCGAGAGACATCCTCAAGGCCATAATAAACAGCTACATCGCTACGGCGGAGCCGGTCGGCTCGCGCACCGTGACGAAGCGCTACGAGCTTGGCATCTCCCCCGCCACCGTCAGGAACATCATGGCGGACCTGGAGGAGCTGGGCTTCCTCGCCCAGCCGCACACTTCCGCAGGCCGCATCCCCACCGACAAGGCGTACCGGTTCTATATAGACACGATGCTGGAGGTAAAGCCGGTCCCGGAAGAGCGGATAATGAAATATTCGCTGCCGACGGAGGACTTCGCAAAGCTGATGCAGGAGACGACCAACATGCTGTCGTCGCTTACGCATTACACGGGCATAGTCATGGCCCCGAAACCTGCCGAAACCGTCTACAAACACATAGAATTTATCCGCATCGACGCGCGCCACGCGCTGGCGATTTTTGTGTCGAGCGCGGGTATAATACATAACAGGATGGTAAGCTTAGACGAAAACATGACCCACAAGGAGCTCGAAGACCTGTCGGCCTTCCTGAACAAGGAGTTCGCGGGCAAGACGCTCGGGGAAATGCGCAGCCGCCTGACGGCCATGATGGACGAGGACAGGAACCGCTACAACCGGCTGCTGAGCAAGCTTATGAAGGTCTGGCAGGAGTCGGCGGGCGCACAGGAGGCAACCGAGGCGGATGTCTTTTACGGCGGGCTGACGGGTATGTTCGATGTCCCGGATTTCCGCGACATAGACAAGATGAAGGAGCTGTTCTACGCCTTCGAGGAGAAGCACAGGCTGGTCAGCCTGCTGGATAAGGCTATCGAGGCCGACGGCGTGCAGGTATTTATCGGCTCCGAGAATAAATTTTTCGATATGCAGGGAGTAAGCCTCGTGGTTGCCAGGTACCGGGGCGAAGGCAATATAGTCGGCACGCTCGGGGTCATCGGCCCGTCGAGGATGCCGTACAACCAGATAATACCGCTTGTGGACTGCACGGCCAGGGTGCTCGGCAGGCTGATAAGCGGACGATAAAAACAGGGGTGACGATGGCAAAAAACGACGGCAACGACGAGGGTATAAAGATTCCGGTAAACGGCAGGCAGGATGCCCCGGATATAAAAGATACGCCGGAAGAGGGTACTGGGGTCTCGCCGGAACTGGAAAAGGCCCAGGCCGAGGCGAAGGAAGCCCAGGATAAATATCTCCGCCTTCTTGCCGATACCGAAAACTATAAAAAGCGGATGGCAAGAGAGTCCATCGAGCGCGAAAAATTTTACAACGAGGGCCTGCTCAAGGACTTCCTGCCGGTGCTGGACAACCTCGACCGCGCCCTTGCCCATGCGGGCGAAGGCTGCACAGGCGACGCTGCTTTTGTCGAGGGCGTGAAGATGGTCCAGAAGCAGTTTATGGACACGCTCGCAAAATTTGGCGTTATGGGTTTCGAAAGCGTCGGCCAGCCGTTCGACCCGGAGAGGCATCAGGCCGTAGCGCATGTCGAGACCGAAGAGCAGGAACCGGGCACCGTTGTGCAGGAGTTCCAGAAGGGGTATTTTTTGAACGACAGGCTTTTGAGGGCTGCTATGGTAACGGTCGCAAAAAAGCCGGAACAGAACCAATAACTTGGGATTATTTTTTAATAGGTAAGGAGGACGCAAAATGGCAAAAGTAATCGGTATAGACCTGGGAACTACAAACTCCTGCGTTGCTGTCCTGGAGCACGGCGACCCGGTAGTTATCGCAAACGCGGAGGGGGCGCGCACGACGCCGTCGGTCGTGGCTATAACAGAATCCGGCGAGAGGCTTGTCGGGCAGGTGGCGAAGCGTCAGGCAATAACGAACCCGGACAACACTATATTCTCGATAAAGAGGCTGATCGGCCGGAAGTTCGACTCGCCGCAGGTGGAGGACGCGCAGAAGCACCTGCCCTACAGGATTGCGAAGGCCCCCAACAGCGACGCCCATGTCACGGTGCGCGGCAAGGATTACAGTCCAGCCGAGATATCAGCGATGATACTCGTGAAGATGAAGCAGACCGCCGAGGACTATCTGGGCGAGAAGGTGACGGACGCGGTCGTTACCGTGCCCGCGTACTTCAACGATTCGCAGCGTCAGGCTACCAAGGACGCGGGCCGCATAGCCGGCCTCAATGTCCTCAGGATAATCAACGAGCCGACTGCGGCCGCGCTTGCCTACGGCCTCGACAAGAAGAAGGACGAGCTTATCGCGGTATATGACCTGGGCGGCGGCACATTCGACATCTCTATCCTTGAGCTTGGCGAGGGAGTGTTCGAGGTCAAGTCCACCAACGGTGATACCTACCTTGGCGGCGACGACTTCGACGACCGCATAATCCGGTGGATGGTCGAGGAGTACAAGAAGGACCAGGGCATAGACTTATCTAAAGACAAGATGGCGCTCCAGAGGCTGAAAGAGGCCGGCGAGAAGGCCAAGATAGAGCTGTCGGCGTCCCTTGAGACCGAGATAAACCTGCCGTTCGTCACAGCGGACGCATCGGGCCCGAAGCACCTGCTGATGAAGCTGTCCCGCGCAAAGCTCGAATCGCTGACGGAAGACCTTATCCGCCGCACCATCGAGCCGTGCAAGAAGGCGCTCGCCGATGCGGGCGTCACCGCGGACAAGATAAACGAAGTTGTCCTTGTCGGCGGCATGACGAGGATGCCCAAGGTCCAGCAGATGGTCAAGGAGTTCTTCGGCAAGGAGCCGCACAAGGGTGTCAACCCTGACGAAGTCGTGGCAATCGGCGCGGCAATCCAGGGCGGCGTGCTCATGGGCGAGGTCAAGGATGTCCTCCTGCTCGATGTCACACCGCTGTCCTTAGGCATCGAGACGCTCGGCGGCGTGATGACCAAGCTCATCGAGAGGAACACGACCATCCCGACCCGCAAGAGCCAGATATTCTCGACGGCTGCGGACAACCAGACGGCGGTTTCGATACATGTCCTACAGGGCGAGCGCGAGATGGCCACGGACAACAAGACTCTCGGCAGGTTCGAGCTTGTAGGCCTGCCGCCCGCGCCGCGCGGCCTGCCGCAGATAGAAGTCACATTCGACATAGACGCAAAC